>NZ_DBNHEF010000082.1:0-40853 GCF_057138825.1 Candidatus Defluviilinea gracilis | reverse complement strand
ACAAGATCCTCAAGATTGCTTGTGCTGTCGTCCGCTCGCAACAACCCTACCTTCCCAACTATGTTGCTGTCAATCCCCTGGTTTTTCAAAAAACCTTGACGGCTTCATAGTATTCAGAATGACATGGCAACAGGTGGTTTACACTTTCAACCCAAGTTTTCGATATACTTCCAAATTTGCTTTCAATTCTTTTTCTGGTTTGAAATTGTTCATCACAAATTCTCTCGCGCTTTTACCGAGTGATTCGCGTTTCTCACGGTCGTCTAACAACGCAAGAATTTTTTCTGCCAGCGCGTCTGCGTCATTGACGTTGACAAGCATACCATTCTTTCCATCCTCCACAATATCTTTTGTCCCGCCAGCAGGCGTTGCGATCACGGCTCGTTCACACGCCATCCCTTCGAGAATTGCGTTCGGCATCCCATCGTGCAGAGACGGATGAACGAAGACGTCAATCAACGAATAATACGCGGGCAGGTCGTTGGGCGAGACGTAGCCTGTGACTACGATATTTGATTCGGGGATGGACGCCCGCATCTGTTCGAAGGTTTGGCTGTCTTCACCGTGGCGAATTTCTCCCACCGTCAGCAGGGTGCAGCGGCGTCTCGCGTTGACCTGCGCGTAGGCAGAGAGGAGAGTCTTCATCCCTTTTTTCTCGCGCAATTCACCGACGAAGCCGATTACAGGATTCATGTCCCTCTGAGGGAGCGTTAGCGACCGAAGAGTCTTTTCGTTTGGACGTGGAGACCCTTCGCTATCGCTCAGGGTGACATGGCTGGAGAGTCCGAGAGACTCAACTAAGGCGAGATTCTTATCTATCGGCTTGAAATGATTCGCATCCACGCCGTTTGGAATCAAAATGATTTCTCTATCAAAAAATGCTCTGGCTTTGCGAATCGACTCTTGCGCGTTGGCAGTAACTACGTTCGCATGTTGCAACGCGAACATCGTGTGCGAGAATCTCGCAGGGTCGAATGCGGCGCGGTCTACGTCGTTGCCGCGAATCGAGACGACGCTTGGGATGTTCAAGTATCGTCCAGCAAGAGTTGCGATGAATCCTGCTTGCGTGAGGAAGTAGGCGTGAAGCACGTCGAAGGGTTCGCGGGCGTGTTCTTCGACGATGAGGTCGAACCAGTCAACGAGCGTATCGTCTGCGCGTTTGTGTGAGCCGAAGCGCGTGACGACGACTCCGCTTGAAGGGAGAGTCCGCTGTTCGGAGGGGGGCAGACTGCCCGTCGGAGAAAAGACGCGGACTTCATATCCAGCAGAAGCTAACAGGCGCGCGAGTCGCTCAGACGAGATTGCCAGTCCGCCGATGTCGGGTGTATACTTTTCAGTGAGGAGAGCAATTTTCATGGCAGACACATCCGCAGTGCAATGTGAAATGGTGATCGGTTATCTGGTGCCGCATCGTTGCGACAACCCGTCGTTGGGGAAGTGTATCAAATGCGGGCGCGGATTTTGCGATGAGCATACGAACAATACGCGCGAGGGACGAGTATGTTTGGCGTGTCAGCAGGGACTAGATATGCCCGTTGCGTTGCCGATTGCTGCCGCGACGTTCACCGCCGCCGACCTGCATACGTTCAATCAAGCGAGCGCGTGGGATGATGATGACCGCGCGGATATGTTTTCTGATTTGAGTTAAGTTTTTTACCACGAAGGACACTAAGGCCACGAAGGAATAAAAGCCTTAACGCTTAAGAACTTTGTGCACTTCGTGTCCTTTGTGTTTAAAGAATTAATACGGACCAATCGTTTCCCAAATCTTTTTATTCTCCACAACAAAATCATCGCAGCGTTGACAGGGCTTGAGCGCGGGCGGGTGCATGTTCAAGCGGATCTGTCGATACGCCGCGCCTTCCCATATTTCGGTGAAGGATTGTTTTCGCACATCGCCCAGCGGTTTGATTTGTTCGCGCGTCATGCAACACACATAGACGAGACCGTTGAAATCAATGAGACTGTGCGTCCACGGCGCGTAGCAGGGAAATTTATTGTAGTAGCCGAATGCGTATCGCCCAGCGCGTCCCAAGCGGACCTCGGAGTCGCCTCTCCCAAACGGGAACGCATCCTCGTCTGCGATATTGACTCCCAGTTCCTGGGCGCGTTGTTCGATGATCGGCGCGATCTCGGAGTTGTACAGCGCGATGTCTTTCTTCCGCATGGACAAATGCTCGCCGCAGTGATCGTCAACAGGGATTAAGTTGATCCCGTCCGCGCCGAGTTCGTGCGCGAGATTGGGGAGCGTGGCGAGCGTTTGATAATTGGATCGCCCGACAACTGTGTTGATGCGGACGGTCAATTTCCCTTTGTGTGAATATTTGTTGAATAACGAGACCGCCTTCGTCGTCTGCTTGAACGAGCCTTCGACACCGCGAATCTTTTCGTGCATCTTGCGGAGCGGCGAGTCAATCGAAACGTTCACGCCGCGCAGACCCGCTTCGACGAGTCGCTTGGCTTTGACCTTATCAATCAGCGTGCCGTTCGTCGTGAGTGTGACGCGCATCCCGAGTTGAGTCGCGTGCTCCACCAAGTCAGGCAATTGCGGACGAAGCATCGGCTCGCCACCAGAGAAGTGGATTTTCTTGCAACCGAGTTCTGCAAGTTCGGAGATGATCTCGCGGAAGCGATTCATCGAGATGGGCGGCTCGCGCGTCTCGCGCCAGTGCTTGCACATCTCGCATTTGAGGTTGCATCCGTAGTTGACTTTGATCTTGACGTAAATAGGTTTGTACGCGCGCGCATGAAGGACGGCTTCGCGCACGTCATCTTTTTCTTCGGCAATTTTGGGGAGGTTGTACATTTAGAGCCCCGACCCCCACCCTGCCTCCCCCATTTCAAAGAACGGAAATGGGGGAGGGGTAAGCACATGTTCGGAGGTTTTTATTGTTTGCATTAGCAATATCTGTTCCCCTTCCCCCAAATCCGATTTTGATTTGGGGGAAGGACGGGAAGGGGGTCAATTCCTCGATCAATTGTAACACTCGCACGTCACCGTCCAAACAACGGATGCGTCTTATTGACCTGCAACAAGTCCCACAAATTTCCATACAGATCCTCGAACATAGCGACCATCCCATACGGCTGCTCTTTCGGCTCGCGGACGAACTTGATTCCCTTCGATACCATCTCGTTGTAATCGCGCCAGAAATCGTCGGTGTTGAGGAAGAGAAATACCCTGCCGCCTGCTTGATTCCCGATAAAGGATTCCTGCTCTGGCGTGGACGCTTTCGCAAGGAGAATGGTTGTCCCTGTTGAGTTGGGCGGAGCGACCACCACCCAGCGTTTGTCCTGCTCGGGCTGGTAGGTATCTTCGACGAGCGTGAAGTGAAGTTTCTCAGTGTAAAACGCAATGGCTTCGTCGTAGTCACGGACAACGAGGGCGATGTGGAGAATGGATTGGTTCAATTGTATTTCTTTGAAAAAGTTTAACGGCAAGCGTTACTGGCAAGTGCGGGAATTGGCAGATAAAAGCCAAAAATAGAAAATACCGAAGGCGCTGAATCTCTTCAAGTGAGGGCAAAGCCCGCACTTGCCCGGTGCGCGCAATGTTGGGAGCGGGTTTGCTGAAAACTGTATTATGGCAACTCATCATCCGTAAATGCTGGCACATTTTTAATTTTAATACCGCTTAGTTCTGATACATACTCCATGAAACTGTTTATTTGTTCAGGGTCTCTATCATTTGTTTCCCAACTTGTTGACAATCTATATCCATTCGTAAATTTGACAATGTATACCAAGCGATTACTTCCTTCCTTTTTCTGCTTTGAACTAAGAATAGAAGCAACGTCAGTGTAATATTGTTTTTCTCCTATATTCCAGAGTTCATTGATAACCAATTTATCTGGATATGCCACTGTGTAGTAATCAAGCATTAAAGTTGATGCAATGATGCAGAGTAATGTGAATGCGCCAAAGAAAATATAAAAGGTTTTATTTGTGTTTCCTGATGATTTCATCGTGTTAAATTTTTGATATTCTGAATACTTATCTCCCAACAAAAGACGAATGATTAAGTACATAAGTATGGTTGAACCGATAATACCAACAAATATAGCGATGATTCCCCATGATATAGGCAATGGCAAGAACATGTAATTTGATTGAGGTAGTAAAGAATATCGAAAATCGCTAATTTTTACCAATGCCAACCAAGATATATAACCTACTACTGGGACAGAGATAAAGAACAACGCCAAAGCATAAATATCCCACTTGCCATATTTTGTTGACAACTCTACCATCTCTTGATTTCTTTTCTCGTCATTTTTTGCTATGGTTTCTAATTCAGATGGTAAAACATCAAAACTTTCTTGGCAGTAACGGCAAATATCATCTTTCTCAGGAACTACTCGTTTGCAATGAACGCATACTTTTTTATTGGGTGTCAATAAGACTATGAGCAAAAAAATTGGACCGCCCCAAATGGGAAGCAAAAATGCCATCAAGACTGTTACGATAGTTGTAACAGCCAAATCATCAAAAAGGAATTTTGATTGATTTCTTCCAAGAATAAACCAACCAATTACCCCAAAACCTGCCCAAATCACGAAAGGATAATTTATGTTTTCCATACCGATTACTATTCAAATGGCAAGCACCCAACGGTTTGCGTTAGCGGATTTTGGGCGGGCTGGGAAAAGGCTTGAGATGTAGAAAAAACTTGAAGCGAGAAAAATGCTTCTCGAAGCCGCAGACTCCCAAAAATCCGCTGCACGCTTTGTTGGCAAGAACCGACGAATGCCAGACTCTTTGCCGATAAACCAGAACCACAACCAACTTGACTAGATTTTACACCCGACAAACTTTTTGACAATGATTTTGCCCAAAAAACAATGACCGAATTTTGAAAATGCCAAAACCTGATTTGCTGAACCTGACAAAAAAAGCCCGAACCCAATTTACCAAAACCTTAATTGAAAAACTTGAAGTCAATTTTGGAAACCATGCAAAGCCAAAAAGTGACATTGTTGATAAAACGAACTTTTGCAAACCAAAGCCACGACGAAAAACCTTGAAGCCCATTTTGAAAACCATGCAAAGCCAAAAAATGACTTTGCCATAGAATGAATTTTTACCAATCAAAACTTTTACAAACCGAAACCTTGACCGAAGAACATAAGCTGATTTAGAAGCCCCGACACAATTTGAAAACACGAAAGATTTGGAAAACGCCACTGCTAAAAGACTTGGCTTTATTGAAACAGAAATTTTGCTAAAAACCCGAAACTTAATTTTGAAAACGCAAACGCTAATTGAAGACGAAACTTAATTTTGGAAAACGTATTTAGGTTTTTACCGAAGGTTCTTGCCAACTTTGTCTTAACCAGCCTACAGGCTGTATAATTGCCTATGTACAGCATTATAAATCTCTCCTCACAATCCAACAACAAATTATAAGACCTTCCACCTCATGCGTCTCAAAGCAGACCTCCTCCTCTTCCTCGTCGCCATCATCTGGGGGACGGGATTCGTGGCGCAGGGAGTGGCGGCGCGGAAGAACAAGCCCCCGATATTATCGGGGGCTTGTTCTTAATGCTTTTTGATTTTCTTCCTCGCCAGTCGATTGAGTAGCTCCAACAGTTCCTGCATTTTCTCATCCTCGGGCGCGTCACCGGTGATGACCGTGTGATGCCATTTCCCCGCTTCCACCGTGATGACGTACGTGAATGCATCGGGCACGGATTCGCCGCTTGTAAGTTTCGCGGGAAGTTCGGGGAAATCGAGGGCGTCGAGCAACTCCCTCAAGGTCTGCGAGAGATCGTCGGGCAGGTCGCTCACGTCGAAGTCTGCCGCGAGGCGGATGCCTGCAAACCCTCCGGTGCGTTCGAATTTGATTCGTTCCACGTCCATTTGAAACTCCTTGCTATTTCATCCTGAGGGATGCCTCGCGTTCCGAAAGGTCTCCCGCGCGACAGCGTCCGAAGAATGGCATGCGCTTACTTACGCCGCGCCGAGGAAGCGCAGTGTCGCTTCGAGACAGCCTTTTGGCTCGGGCGTTTCGCCGCCGATGGCGATGCCGACTCCCGCCCAGCCGTTTTTGACGGCTTGTTGCTCAAGGCTCCCACTGCCGAACAACTCTCCCGCCGCCTGATGCGTGAGGTCCGCGCATTGCTGAAAGTTAGAATTTTCGCCAAGTTTGTCGCGCAGGGTCACATACCAGATCATCCCCGTTTTTTCCCACGCGTATCCGCCGATCTCCATCGCGGCGCGGTAGAAGGCGTGGTTCGGGATACCGGAATTGATGTGCACGCCGCCGTTATCGCTCGCCGTGTTCACATACTCTTTCATGTGCGCGGGTTGCGGGTCTTTGCCGAGCACGGGATCGTCGTACGCCGTGCCGGGCGCTTTCATCGTGCGGATGCCGAAGCCGTTCACGTTGGAGGTGAACAAACCCGCGCCGATGATCCAATCCGCTTCGGCGGCGGTCTGGCGCGATTGATACTGTTTCACCAGTGAGCCGAACACATCCGACATGTGCTCGTTCAACGCGCCCGGCTGTTGCGAGTAGACGAGCTTGGCTTCGAACTGCGTGACGCCGTGCGTAAGCTCGTGTCCGATGATATCGATGGCGATGGTGAAGCGGTTGAACAGACGATCCTCCGCGGGCAGGTTTTCATCGCCGTCGCCGTACACCATTTGTTTGCCGTCCCAGAAGGCGTTATCGTAGCCGGTGCGGTAATGCACGCTCGAGTCGAGCCGCATGGCGTTGTTGTTGATCGAGTTGCGCCCGTACACATCTTTGTACAGATCGTAGGTGACGCCGCTCCCATCGTACGCTTCATTCACCGCCGCGTCCGCGCTGGCAGGGTCGCCTTCGCGGCGCACAGCTGTGCCGGGCAGGGATGTGCCGCGCTTCACATCGTAGACGATGCGTTCCTTGCCGCCCTCCGCGGCGCGTGGCATGGTGGGGGCGAACAAATCAGCCAGGCTGGCGCGCATGGCGCGTTCTGCCCGTAATTGATAGACAACGCTGATGTTGTCCATTGCCATTTGTTTCTGCGCGTCGGAACCTTTGGTGGCGATCTGCTCCAGCATGTGTTCCGGGAGGATACATTCAAGCGAATGACGGTGGTTATGCATGAGGTTTGTCCTTTCAGAGTTTGCCTGGTTTCAGTATACGGCGTTTTAGGGCATATTACAAATTACGGAAGTGGCGAAACAAGTGTGTAAAAATCCTCTTCGCCACAGAGAAAAAATCTCAAGGTTCTCTGCGTGCTCTGTGGTTAAAAACGTTTTGGTAGACACTGCCATTCACTCTCTATCAAATCAAACCACGCTCAACAGCGCCTGTTTTTGCTCCACGCTTTCGCCAGGCTTGACCCTGATGCGGCTGACCTTCCCATCGCGCGGTGATTTCAACTCGTTTTGCATCTTCATCGATTCGAGGATGAGAAGCACCTGTCCTTTTTTGATTTCCTGCCCGTCTTCCACCGGCACTGCCACCACCAACCCGGGCATCGGCGCTTTGAGGTTGAACTCGCCGCTTTCGGCGACGCCCCCGCCTGCCGCGGCGCGCAAGCGCTTCTCGCGCTCGTCTTCCACAACCACGGGATATAACCGCCCGCGCAGGAGCACTTGCCAATTCTCATCGCCGCGCGCGATGTACGACTCGTGCGACATACCGTCTGCGATCAGCGAGTAGACCGGCTGTCCGCTCACGGTGACGAAGTCGATCTCGTACGTCTTGCCGTTCACGCTGACGTGTTTTTCGTCGATGATATCGACAAGAAAGTCCTTGCCTTCCACTGTGGCAACGTATTTCATGGCTTACCTGTGCATCCTTTCCCAGCGACTGACCCACCTCCAGTTGCTGGCATCTCGTTTGTTGCGTTGCACGAATTGCGATGACACTTCGGTTTCGTGGTGTTCAACCAGCGTGGCGAGGATCGCCGCGACTTCGGAAAAATCCTGGCGATTTTCCTCCGCATCTTCCATCGAGAAGCGTTCCTCCACAAAACGCGTGTCGTATTGCCCGCCCATGAAGCGATGCGAATCCATCATCGTCTGGTGGAAGGGGATGTTCGTCCGCACGCCGACGATGCGATACTCTTCGAGCGCGCGGCGCATGCGCAAGATGGCTTGCGCGCGCGTCTCGCCCCACACGATCAACTTGGCGATCATCGGGTCGTAGAATGGCGTAATTTCGAAGCCAGGATACACCCCCGTATCCACGCGCACGCCGGGACCGGTGGGGAGCAGGCTGTGCGTGATGCGCCCGGTGGACGGCATGAAGTTGTTGTAGGGGTCCTCGGCGTTGACGCGGCACTCAATAGCGTGACCGTTGAATTGCACCTCGTCTTGTGCGTAGCTCAAAGGGCGACCGCGCGCGATGCGAAGTTGTTCCTTGACGATGTCGATGCCGGTCACCATTTCGGTCACAGGATGCTCCACTTGCAAGCGCGTGTTCATTTCGAGGAAGTAGAAGTTTTTGTTCTTGTCGAGCAGGAATTCGATCGTCCCCGCGTTGACGTAGTCCACCGATTTGGCGGCTTTCACAGCCAGCGCACCCATCTTCGCGCGGAGATCGTCGTCCAACGCGGAGGAGAGCGCTTCTTCCAACAATTTCTGGTGACGCCGCTGTAGGGAGCATTCGCGTTCCCCGAGGTGGATCACGTTGCCATGCTTATCTGCGAGGATTTGAATTTCGATATGCCGCGCGTCGATGATCAATTTTTCGAGGTAGACGTTGCCGTCCCCAAATGCCGATTCAGCCTCCCGTCGGGCAGAGGCGAGCAGGGTCGGCATTTCTTCCAGGTTGGTCACTTCGCGCATCCCTTTGCCTCCGCCGCCGGCTGTGGCTTTGATCAATAAGGGGAAGCCGATCTCTGTCGCTTTAGCAAGCAATTCGTCGTCGGTCATGTTGCCCACATCTTCGGTGCCCGGCACCACCGGCACACCGGCTTTGATGACGGTGGCGCGGGCTTCGGCTTTATCTCCCATCGCCGCAATGGAGGAGGGTTTCGGTCCGATAAATGCGATGCCCGCTTCTTCGCACATGGCTGAGAACGATTCGCGCTCGGCAAGGAAGCCGTAGCCCGGATGGATCGCGTCCACATTGGCTTTGCGGGCGATGTCCATGATCTTGTCCGCGCGTAAATAGGATTCGCGCGAAGGCGCGGGACCGAGCAGGTATGCCTCATCCGCAAAGCGGACGTGTAGCCCGCGTCGGTCGGCTTCAGAGTAGACTGCCACGGTGTCGATGCCCAGCTCCCTGCATGCGCGGATGATGCGCACCGCGATCTCGCCTCGATTTGCTACTAATACTTTATTGAACATGGATGCTCCGCATGGTTCAAGTTTCACATTCCAACTACCTGAAACCTGAAACCTGAAACCTGAAACCTAGAGTGGGATATTCCCGTGTTTCTTCGCCGGGTTGGTATCGCGCTTGTTGCTCAACATTTCCAGCGCGTTGATCAAGCGCGGGCGAGTTTCCTTCGGCTCGATCACATCGTCGATGTAGCCGCGTTCTGCCGCCACGTAGGGGCTGGCGAATTTCTCGCGGTAATCCGCCACCAATTCCGCTTTCCTTGCTACGGGGTCCTTTGCTTTTTCTAATTCTTTGCGGAAGATGATGTTGACCGCGCCATCGGGTCCCATCACGGCGATCTCGGCAGAGGGCCACGCAAGGTTTATATCACTGCGGATGTGTTTGGACGACATCACGCAATACGCGCCGCCGTACGCCTTGCGGGTGACCACCGTCAACTTCGGCACGGTGGCTTCGCAATAGGCGTATAACAACTTGGCGCCAGAGCGGATGATGCCATGGTGTTCCTGGTTGGTGCCCGGTAAAAAGCCTGGCACATCTTCGAATGTGATGATGGGAATGTTGAACGAGTCGCAGAAGCGAACGAAGCGCGCGCCTTTTTCACTGGCGTCGATATCAAGCACTCCAGCCAGCACGGCGGGTTGATTTGCCACGATCCCCACCGAATGACCGCCCAGACGCGCAAACCCAACCACGATGTTTTGCGCGTAATTTTCATGGATCTCGAAAAACTGCCCGCCATCCATGATCGGGCGGATCACGTCTTTGATATCGTACGGCTTGTTCGCATCATCGGGGATGATGCCGTCGAGGGTCTCGTCCATACGCAGTGGATCGTCGGTGACGAGGAACGGCGGATCTTCCATGTTGTTCTGCGGCAGGTAGCCGAGCATTTTGCGGATCAGGAACAACGTATCGGCTTCGCTGTCTGCCGCCACATGGCACACGCCGGACTTTTCCGAATGCACGCTCGCGCCGCCCAGTTCCTCCTGCGTCACTTCCTCGTGGGTAACGGCTTTGACCACATCGGGTCCCGTCACGAACATGTACGAGGTGTTGCGCGTCATGAAGATGAAATCGGTGAGAGCGGGAGAATACACCGCGCCGCCGGCGCACGGCCCCATGATGGCGGAAATTTGCGGGACGACCCCCGATGCCATGGTGTTCCGTAAAAAAATATCGGCATAGCCCGCCAGCGCAACCACGCCTTCTTGAATACGCGCGCCGCCCGAATCGTTCAACCCGATCACAGGCGCGCCAGACTTCATCGCCATATCCATGATCTTGCAAATTTTTTCCGCGTGCACTTCTCCGAGGCTTCCCCCGAACACGGTGAAATCCTGCGAAAAAACATACACCAACCTGCCTTCGATGGTGCCCCAACCGGTGATCACCGAATCGCTAATGAACTTTTGTTTGTCTAACCCGAAATCGTGGGTGCGGTGTTGGACGAACGAGTCCATTTCGCGGAACGAGCCTTTGTCCACCAAAAGTTCGATGCGTTCGCGCGCGGTGAGCCGCCCTTTTGAGTGTTGCGCCTTGATGCGCTCTTCGCCGCCGCCCAAACGGGATTTTGCCTTGAGGTCATACAGTTTTTGAAGATTGGTCTGCTTGTTCATGTTCCTCGCTTTTTGAAAAATATCGGATCGTGCTTGTGTGAAACAGGATGACAGCCACGATCAACAGGATGACCGCCGATGTAAGAAGCGCGACCGGCAAGTTCGCCCGCGCCGACTGAAAAAAAACATGTTCGACCCACAAGTGCGCCTGCCACACGCCAGCGGCGGACGCCACCCTCATCCGCGCCGACGCGTCCCGGCGAATGATACTCCAACATAGCGCGATTCCTACGATCGCCCAGATGACGCCGGTCAAGGCGAGATAGGCGGGGCTGAGGCTTGCGTCGAACTCCACCAACACATCCCACCAGCGTAGGGCGGCGGCGGCGCGCGAAGCGCCCCATGCTGATGGAATTAACACCAGCCATAGGAGCAGGGTTACACCGAAGGGACGATTGGCAGGCATGAGTCGCTGAGGAAAAGTGGATCAGGCAGAATGGCGGCAAGACGCGTTTTTGTCATTTTGGTCGCTCGTATTGTAGCAATTGTTTTCCGCCGTAGGAAACGCTGGTGGGATGCAAATATTCGTTGAATTGCCCCTCATAGGGTTGGCGGTCGAGGATGCCGGGGTTTGCCAGCACATAATCCAAGCCGAGGCTGGCGAGATATTCGCCCGCTGTGCCGTTTTGCAAATGCTCGAAGTATTCGGGGCTGTTGATCAACCCGTCCATGTTGAGGATGGCGCGGTCTTGAATGAAGTAGCCGACATTGCCGCCGCCCGTGAAGCCGATGAGACTGCCCGGCTCGGTATTCGCTTCGAGGAGCGTGGCGATCTCCATCATCGGCACATCTGCTGACCAGCGGTTGTATTGCATCGTGAGTTTGATTCCCGCCCAATAGATTTGTCCCATAAAGTAGCCGAAGAGCAACGTGATGACCCATGCGGTACGGTGAATATGTTTGATCCTTCTCACAAGCGCGAGTAACATGCCCAAAGCAAGACCGATGACCAGAACCGCGCCGATGCGTTGCGTGATCCAATACCATTCTTTGAAAGCGGAGTAGCCGCTGGAGTGATAGTAGAGAGTCTGCAATACCGAGCCGCAGGCGATGGGAATAAAACTCAGGTGAATCAACGCCGTTCTGCTTTTTTCTTTGTTGAGAAACAGAAACAGGAAAAAGACGATGAAAGCGGCGACCAGCGCATACCAATAATAGATTTCGATCTCGGCGGTGCGATTTGAGAATCGCTGGACGAAATTTCCGAGGGTGTTCGTGAGCGGAGTCCACGCGAGTCCGTCGCCCTGAAAGTTGATGCCGAAGAAATCGAAGGGACTGCGCGTCGCGCCGCCGTACACGCGCGCGGGGAACGATCCCCACCAGCGTTTGATCTGTCCGCTGACAGGGGAGAATGATCCGACGGCGAGTTTGTTCCAGAGCATGTAAACGCCGAGCAAGCCGAAGACAACGCCGAAATATGCAAAGCCGTCTTTCATCCATGCTTGCCAATTTTGTTTGAGTTCAGAAAGCGGATTCACTGTATCGTTGCTTGTTTCATTTTTCGCGCGGAGAAGTGTGTACGCGAGTCGCGGAATGCCGAAGAAGAGGATCGTGAATCCAAAGTCGAGCAGGATGACGGAGCGGGGGAATCCGCTGGCGGAGGGAACCGCAAGCATGAGAATGCCGACGAGGGCGGACCCAGCCGCAGTCGAGAGAAAGAGGCGAAGCGTCCACTTGCGAACATCTGCCAGAGTGTGTTTGTCGCACAAGCCGAAGAAAAACGTCAGCGGAATTTTGATCATCAACGCAAGCGCCGCCATGACGACTGCGGCGTTCGAGTAGTCGTAATATTCGGGCAGACTCAATCGGAGGAGGAAGGCGAGGAACACGGACGCGGCGGCGGCTGTGATGTCGAGCGGAAGAAAATAGCGGAGCGGATGAGCGCGAAAGGCGACCCAAAGCCCGGCGAGCGCGACGAAGAAAACCAGATCGAGCCTGCTGAAAATTGTCAACGCGCCGATCAGCCCAAGTGTGACAATTTGTTTTGTTGTTCCTTGTTGATCTCGAAGATTAGTTTCAAATTCATAAAGTTTGTATAGCAAAAGGGCGACGAAGAATGCCGCGATGCCTGATTCGAGTCCTTGTTGATAGATGTTGGTGAGGACGTCGAAACTGAACACCCAAAACAACGCGGCAAACGCGCCGACGGCTGGCGCGAAGACTTTGCCTAGCAAGCGATAGAAAAGGATCGCGGTCGAAACTTGCAACGCGCTCATCACAAGCAGGAGGACGCGGAGGGGGAGGACAAGATCGAACCTTGCCAATGAAAAAATTGGAATACAAATTAACATCCACAACGGATGATAGCCATTCGTCTTGTTGATGCCGTCAAACGTGGAGCCGTGTCCCTCGCTGATGTTTTGCGCCACTTTGAAGTAGTAATAGGCGTCGTCGCGCGTGAACCAACGCAGTGAAAAATTCTGCGCGTCGGAGAGCGCGGCATAGACGCTGATGGACATGACGACGATGATGAGGAGGATTTCAAATACTGGGAGGCGTTTAATCATTTTATGAATTCGCGGGGAAATCTTTTAAACACGAAGGGCACAAAGGACACAAAGGAATTAACAAGGAAAGTCATGGGATGTCCAACGTGATCTTGCCGAAGTTTTCGTTTTTCCATAATCGTTCTTGCGCGAGGGCGGCTTCTTTGAGCGGGAAGGTTTTGTCCATCACGGGTTTGAGTTTGCCCGCGACGATCAGATCCATCACTTCGTTGAACTCGGCAATCGTGCTCATCGTCGAACCGAGGATGCTGAGGTGTTTGGCGAACAGGTAGCGATTGTCAATTTCAAATTTTGGCGAGCCGCTGTTGCCGACGGTGAGCAATCGTCCGCCTTTGCGGAGCGCGCGCAGACTCATCATGAAGGTCGCGCCGACGTTGTCTACAACGGCATCCACGCCGCGTTTATTCGTGGCGAGGTAAACCGCTTTCGACCAATCCTCTTCTTTTGAGCGGTCAATCAAAACATCCGCGCCGATGGATTCTGCCATCTCAAGTTTCTTTGAATTAGAGCCAACGACAATCACCTTCGCGCCGAGATATTTTGCAATCTGGATGCTCGCCGTATTCACCCCGCCTCCCGCGCCGACGATGAGGATTGTTTCGCCGTTTTGAATCTTCCCGCGAGTACCTAGTGAATGCCACGCGGTTTGATAGACCAACGCGGACGCAGCGGCTTGATGAAAATTGAATCCCTTCGGGAGTTTGTATAACTGTTTGATGGGAATGGAGATAAATTCCGCGTACGTGCCGCGCACGGTCTCGCCGAGCAGATGCCAGCGCAAGCACATGTTGTCTTTGCCCGCCAAACAAAATTCGCATTGCCCGCATCCGAGGTTCGCGTTGATGACGACTGAATCTCCAATCTCCAGTTCTCTATTCTCTATTCCTCTATTCTCTACTTCTCTAATCTCTTGCACTTCCCCCGCACCATCCGCGCCGTTGATGTGAGGCAACTCCAATTTCAAACCAGCCCAGCCATTGCGCACCATCACATCCATGCGGTTGAGCGACGCGGCGCGCAGACGGATCAACGCTTCGCCGGGCTTCGGTTCGGGCGTGGGAAAATCGGCATATTCCAAAACTTCCGGTCCCCCATGCTGACGAAAAAGCGCTGCTTTCATCAGGCTACCTTGCGCTCTTAAAATTAGGACGCTGATACACGCTGATTGCGCAGATTTTTCTTTTTGAATCAGCGGAGTCAGCGTTTATCTGCGTCCATATTATTTTGGTCCTAACGATCAAATCTTTCATCGCGCTCTACTTCAATCCCAGTTCACTGCGCGAAATGACGAGCCGCTGGATCTCGCTCGTGCCTTCGTAAATTTCTGTGATCTTCGCGTCGCGGAAATAACGCTCGACCGGCAACTCTTTGCTGTAACCCATGCCGCCGTGAATTTGCACGGCTTGATGCGTCACGTACATCGCGGTTTCGCTTGCGAATAATTTTGCCATCGAGGCTTCCAGCGAATATCGACCGCCGTCTTTTTTAGATTTTTCTTTTGCCATCGCCGCATTGTAAATGAGCAGGCGAGACGCTTCGATGCGCGTCTTCATGTCCGCAATTTTAAATCCCGTCCCCTGGAATTGACCGATCGGCTGACCGAACGCTTCGCGCGTGACGGCGTACTGTCTCGCCGCTTCGTAAGCCGCTTCGGCGATCCCAAGCGCTTGCGTCGCGATCCCAATGCGACCCGCGTCCAGCACGGTCATGGCGATCTTGAATCCCTCGCCTTCTTTGCCCAACAAATTCTCGGCAGGGACGCGGCAATCTTCAAAGATCAATTCGCTCGTCGCGGAGGCGCGGATGCCGAGTTTCGGTTCTTTCTTTCCGCGTATCAGTCCGGGCGTATTGCCTTCCACTAGAAATGCGCTCACGCCTTTTTGTTTCTTCGTAGGGTCGGTCATCATAAAGACGACAAAATAATCTGCCACCGGTCCGCTCGTGACCCACGACTTGCGGCCGTTCAAGATGTAGTGGTCGCCGTCGCGGACCGCGCGCGATTTCATCGTTCCCGCGTCCGATCCGCTTTGAGGTTCGGTGAGCGAATACCCGCCGATGGATTTTCCCGAAGCGATGGGAGTCACAAATTTTTTCTTCTGTTCCTCCGTGCCGAACTTCATGATGCCGTGACAATACAATGAGTTGTTGACCGACATGATCACGCCGTGCGAGGCATCCGCTTTGCAGATCTCTTCGAGGGCAAGCACATAGGCGAGCGTGTCCATGCCTGCGCCGCCGTAGGCTTCTGGAATTTCCAAGCCCATGAATCCCAATGCGCCCATTTTTTTGATGGTCTCGCGCGGGAATTCGCCGCTCTCGTCGAACTCCGCCGCAACAGGGAGTATCTCTTTTTGGGCGAAATCGCGCGCCGCGTTTTGAATCATCTTATGCTCGTCGCTGAGCGAGAACATGGCAAGGTCGGTCATGGAGCCTCCAGTAGAGATTATTGCCTTGATTATACCCGCTGGACTTGCATTGCTTATTGCTCTGAATGGTGAAAGGCGGCGTCGTCCGCGTATCTTTGCCAGAATCGAATCTGCGCGCCGGCGTTACTTCGGGCTGTACAAGAATCGATAGGCGTTGTAGATCTCGTAAATCAAACGGATGTAATTTCTCGTCTCTTCAAAGCGCGTCACCTCGAGGAAAAGGTCTGGATCGTCACCGGCAAGTTGCTTCCAGGCGAGGGCGTTGCCGGGTCCGCCGTTGTAAGCGGCGAGCGCGGCGTAATAATTGCCGCCTAGCAACCCTTTATTTTTTTCGAGATAATACACCCCATAGCGGACGCTGACATTCGGGCGGTATAAATCCTGTTCGTCATAGTTGGGGGGCCACGCAAGTTCGCCGGCGATCTGAGCGCCGGTTGGGGCGACGATCTGCATTAGGCCGTGCGCGCCCGCATTGGACTTGACGAACCCTTCAAACAGACTTTCCTGCCGAATCACGCTGTAGATGAACACAGGGTCGAACCCGAAGTTTTGCGATTCTGTCATCACCAGGTCGCGGTAATAGAACCCATAGCGGATGCGGTTGAAATACGGCGGCGCGGCTAATGAAGCGGATTGGCTCTCCAGCCCAGCCAGCGACAGCACCTGGCGCGCCGCAAAGATAGCGGAACGATATAACCCGATCTCAAGGAGATGATTGGCGAGGCGGAAGCTATCCACCGCGTTATTGCTGACCGATTCGCGCAATGCCTCAAATTCCAGCCGCGCTTCGTCGTACATGCCGAGTTCCCATAATTCTGTGCCGCGCACGAAGCGCGGATCGTTGGCGAGGGCGTCGGGACCGGCGAAATCCGTTTCGGCAGGCAGGTTGAAGGTGATGCGCATCCAGGCTTCGGCATTCTTTCGCTCCACTGCAAGATCAGGTTCAATGATCGTGACCGATTTGCTAAACGGAGAGTCTCCCAAGATTAGGTCGCTCGCGCGGATGCTGTAATAACCGGTCGAATCGATCGCTTGCGCCTGTTGCCACGCCTCTCGCGCCGCCGTGTCGTCGCCAAGTTGTTGTTGCGTTTTGCCAACCCAGAGAAGCGCGCGGGCGCGGTCTTCTGGCAGGGTGGCGAGCAACAGTCCGCGTTGAAACACGATCAGCGCGCCGGGCAAGTCTCCGAGGCGATAACGGGTGATGCCGGCAAAATGCAACGCGTCTGACACGTGCTCGCTGGCGGAATATTCGTTTGCAACCCGTTCCCAGATTTGCGCCGCTTCATCCAGCCGGTTATCGCGTTCGGTCACGCGCGCCGCGGTCATGAGGAAGGAGGGCGATTGACTGGAATTGGGAACTGCGGCGACAAAGTCGAGCAGGGTTTTTGCGCCAGCCTGATAGTCTCCTTGCGCCGCCCATTCCAAAAAGGATTTATCTTCCCAGGCTTCGGTCCAGCGAGGGTGCGATGGGTAGGATTTGATGAACGCGTCCAGCGCGTCGATGGCTTCCTGGTTCCGTTGCAGGTCTCGCAAGGTGAGGGCGCGGTAATAGGAGGCGGTGCCGTCGTGAGTTGGGTTGGCTTTGATATACCGGTCGAAGGCGACCAGCGCCACATCGTATGCCCCGGCGAAATAGTCCACCAAGCCGCGATCGAGATCGTTTACGGGGACGTTTGCGTCTACAAGTTTGACCAGCGACAGGTATGAGTAGATCGAGAGGGGGTAATTTTCAACCGTGTGGAGATAGCGAGTGTATGCCGCGTCGGTTTGACCGAGGGCGAGGTGGGCGTTGCCAGCCAGATGATCGATTTGGGCTTTGACAAAATCGTTTGTGGTCGAATTGGCGATCTGGTCGTATAAGGCGAGGGCGCCGGCGTAATCGCCGAAGTCTGCGCGGGCTTGCGCAATTTTGAGTTGGAGAGTCAAGCCTCCATCGAGGCGCGAAGCGTTTAGCGCGGAGGTGTACGCGTTGATGGCGCCGGTGTAATCCTTGATTTCGATGAGCGCGTCGCCGCGGTATTCCTGCGCGTACGCATCCAGCACGCCGGGGACGCGCGTCGAATACATGTTGTAGGCGTTGGCAGATTCCTGAAATCGTCCAAGTCCGTAGTAGGCTTGTCCCATCAGAAAATATGCCCGGGCGGAATAGGTCGATTCGGGGTATTCGGTGGTCAGCGTTGTGAGTTTTTCGATGGCGGGTTCAAAGCGTCCGTCGGTGAGTTCGACGCGACCCAGCCCCCACAGCGCGGCGGCTTTGATATCTTTGTCGGATGTATCGTTATACGCGCTGAGGTAATGTTGTCGCGCCGCGTCAAAATCTCCGTAAAAAAGGGCTTTGTCGCCGGCGTCGATCCGCACAACGGGGACGGGCGTGGGGTAGGACGTTGATGTGATCGTTGGGCTGGGCGTGAGCGTTGGACCACCGGGCGTGATGGTGGGTGTCTCTGTGGCTACGATGATGGGGGTGGTCGATATTTGACATGCCAGCGTGAAGACGATGGCGCAGAGAAAAACGATTCTCAATCTGGATTTCATGAATGTTTATTGGTTGGTAGAGGTGGCGACGATCTCCACGCTCATTCCCAATTCGAGCCTGCCTTCGTTGAGGGGAATGACGTTCTGCCCAAAAATCGCGCCGAGCGCGTGCTTGCGATACTTTCCAAGAGTCTTGAGCGGCTCTTTCTTCCGTTCGAGCGTTTCTTTGTCTATTGTCGTCACTTCACACCGCGCGCACGGCTTGACGATGGCAAACTTAACGTCGCCGATCTGGATTTGGTTCCACGTATCTTCGGCGAATGGTTCGCATCCCCTGACGACAATGTTTGGGCGAAAGCGATTCATGGGGAGCGGAGTGTCGAGCCTTGTGTTTAGGTCTTGCAGTGATTCTTCGGAGATGATCAGGATCGGATACCCATCTGCAAAGCCAGTGTGGTCGTCTTCGTTGACCGCGTATTCCTGGCTGACCAATCTTTTGAAGCCATCGGCGATGTGAACCAGCCGCACGGAGATACCAAGAAAATCAGATAACCATTCCACCGCTTCTTCGCCTTGGTCAATGGCTTGGACTCCTTGGCTCTTCCAAATATTGACGGGCCATGAATGTCCCGATGTGCGGATTCCGATTTGGATCGAATCCATGTTTGGCGCGGAGAGGGTGAGGACGCCGTCTTTCCGCACCGGTGTGATCAATGCCAGTTTGGCGATCTGTCGTTGCGTGAGAAATTCACCTTCGGGTGTGACGACCATCAAGCGACGGTCTAAGGCAAGCCCCATGCGTTCGACGTTCCATGCTTCCACTTCATGTCCGCGGCAGGCTTTGACAGGGTAGTAGATGAGGGAGGAGAGTGTGATCATAGTGTTTGGCGATTAAGCCACAGAGAACACTGAGCCCATTGAGAAAAACTCAAAATCTCTCTGTGGCAAAATTAAATTGCTCCTGTTATTTGTTCATAAACCAGTTTTGAAATGTTCGCCATGCAATCGTGCGCTTTGTCTCCGTTGTCTTCCGGGAAACCGCGCGTCATGATCGAGATCGCATACGGCTTTCGATTCGCAGGGAAGACGATGCCTGTGTCGTGATAAAAATCGTCGCTCCAGCCTGTTTTGTGGGCAACACGTGTTCCTGTTGGAAGCAGGTGCGGGATGCTTTCAATGAATTCCTGCCCAAGCAGGATTTCGATCATTTCATCCGACACTTCTTTAGAAATAATTTTGCCCTCCGCGATCAACCGCATCGTTTGCGTGAGTCCGCGTGCAGTGCCGCGGTTGTTCATTCCATTTTTGAGCGCGGGTAGATCGTACATCCCGCGGATGAAAGAGACGCCTTGAATCCCAAGTTCCGCAATGAACTCGTTGATCCGTTTTGCGCCGATCCTTTGAAACAGGATATTCGTGGCGAGGTTACTGCTCCGCACGATCATCAGCCGCGTCAGTTCTCGGATGGATTCGGTCTCACCGATCCGCTCGTACAACGTGGTTTCGGAATCGTCCGTTGCGTTCAATGAATACGGACTTCCATCCGCGATGCTGGGGAAGGAGTTGAAAATGGTGAGCGGATCGTCCAGCGAAAGTTGTCCCGCATGCGCCTGCCTGAAGGCTTCCATCATCAGATGTGTCTTGACCGTGCTGGCAGGGTGATACGACTCGTCCGCGCGGAGGTTGATCTCCCTACCAGATTCTAGATCATGAACAGACAGGGAAATATCCTTGCCGCTGAATTGCGCTATGTATTGTTCAACAGGAAACATAAGCCGCAATTGTACTTCATTGCGTCTGTCAGAATTTAATTTCCCCAATCTTTTTTACCACGAAGGACACAAAGTGCACTAAGGTTTTAAAACTTTGTGTCCTTCGTGTCACTTCGACAAGCTCAGCGCAAGCCTTTGTGGTGAGAGATATTTTCTATCCGCCTTCGTACTTGAACGAAACCTTGACTTTGGCGCGGTACGCGGTGATCTTGCCGTCCTCCAGCACCATATCCAACTGGCTGACTTCGGCGATGCGTAAGTCGCGCAGGGATTTCGCCGCGCGCTCCACAGCCACAGACGCCGCTTTCTCCCACGATTCCGAACTCGTGCCGACCAACTCGATGATCTTGTATACGCTGTCTGACATGGGATGCTCCTTTTGGTGCAAGAATGAAATCTACCTGTACATCATGGAAACAGGTTCAAACCAATTCAAGGAATCTGTCTACATCCAAGCGCGCCTGCTTCAAGATATGTGAAAGGGTTGAGCGTTTGACAGGGCGATGAGCAGGAACGGTAATTTTGAGTAGTTCATCTCCGGTTCTTTTTTGTAATCGAATATGACTTCCCCGCTGGCGAATCACTGTCCAGCCATCGCGTTGTAATGCCCTGATGATTTCCGTATACGACAGGCTGGGGACTTTACTCATACTTCAATTTCCTGCACCAGATCCTTTTCGTCCAGAATCCAATCATCTTCAACTGGCTCCAAATACAACTCAATGGCTTCTTGAATATTTTTCAAAGCCTCTTCCTGTGTATTTCCCTCGCTGATACATCCCGGCAGTGAAGGCACATAAGCCGTGTAGCCGCCTTCATCGCTTTCTTCGAGGATAATTTTGAATCGCATACGATGCTCCTTCGCTAAAGCAATTATACACTCACCACTTCTCCCAATGAACGATTTCCTCCAACGACCTCCGCCCGCCCTTCTTCGGCGCGGACGTGAGTTTCGCCTCCTCCAACGGATACCCAAACGACAGCGCGATGCGCAAATGCCACTCAGGCGGAAAACCCAAAATTTGGCGAGCCAACTCGGCGTTGTAGATCGAAGCGGGCACGGAGCCGACTCCCAACTCCCATGCGGCGAGTTGCATATACGCGGCGGCTTGACCGGCGTCGAACATCGTCTGAAATTTCGCGGTCGGTTCGGCGGTGAGGATCGCCACGCCGATCGCCGCGCCCGCGAGATGTTTCGCCCACTCGCCGCACTCGGATAATGCTTTCAATGTCGCCTTGTTGCGGATCACAATGAACTGCCAGCCCTGCTCGTTCTTCGACGATTGCGATCTCCGTCCCGCGTTGAGAATCGCGTCGATCACATCTACCGGTAAGGGAGTCTCTTGGAATTTT
This sequence comes from Candidatus Defluviilinea gracilis, assembly GCF_057138825.1. Lineage (NCBI taxonomy): Bacteria > Bacillati > Chloroflexota > Anaerolineae > Anaerolineales > Candidatus Villigracilaceae > Candidatus Defluviilinea > Candidatus Defluviilinea gracilis. Next base: position 19,421 of record NZ_DBNHEF010000082.1, on the reverse strand, counting down.
CGTACCGCTCGCTTCAAACGGATTGCGTCTAACACATTCATAGGAACCTCCATGCGCTTTCGGATTATACCTTCCCGATGCCCTGATATAATTTGCCGACAACAGGAGAACTCATGCAGGTATCGTCACAGCGCATGCTCGGGCTAATGATTGGATTGATCTTTGGTCTGGGGTATGCGGTCACATCAAACTACGTCAATGAATGGGTGATGCCGGGCATCCCCTTGTTCACGCCCTGGCCCGGTCGTTTGGGCGTGATCGTCCTGACAACAGCCGTATTCGGCTTTTTGGGTTTGCTCGCCGCATGGCCAGACGAATCGATCCCCGGCATCCTGCTCACCGGTGTGGCGGGCTCATTCCTGACATCCATCTGGATTTTTATGACCGCCACCTCGAACCTGGGCGGCGTGTTCGCCCTGCTTGCGCTGGTTTTTCTGCCGCGCATGTTCTTTTACATCCCGTATGGCTGGCTGGTGCGCTGGTTGATGGATCGTCTCAGCCCGCATCCCCATCGAGCCGCCGCCCCGGTTTGGCGCTGGGCTTCGGTCTTGATGGGCTTCGCGGTCGTTTCCGGACTTGGTTTATTTGCGCTCCATGGCGAAGAGACGCGCCTTTCCCTAACGCGCATGGAGAAACTCATGCGCGAGAGCGCGCAAGCAACCTCGCGCGATGAATTGCCAGCGCCCCTGCAAAAAGTGGAAGGATTTCTCCAAAACGCGAAAGGCGATTACGCGTACGAGATCGGCTCGAACCCCGACGTTCTCCCCGTGCAACGCCCCATGGTAGAGTATGGCGCGCAAGAACCGTTCCTCATTGTCAAATTCAAAAACGGGTTTCGGTTTGGTTGTGTATTCTCGCCTCCATACATCGTTCCTGCCTGCGTCAGATTTTAACGTACGTGTAGGAAATACAGATTCGTGTCTTCACAGAATTTTCGCTCGCACGCAATTTCTGCGCTCATCCTCATGCTGGTTGGGTGGGGTGGCTTGTTCGCGCTGGTGCACTATTCCTTACCGCTCGTAGGGTTTCGCTTTTTATTCTTCGCGCTCATCATCGTTGCGCTCACCGGCACGCTCCTGCCCATCGTCTATTTTTTTCATCGGCGCTTTCCCGCCAACCCTCCTGCCGAATCGAATGTGATCGTTCGTCAAGCGGCATGGTTTGGCGTGTACGGCGCAACCCTGGCGTGGTTGCAACTTGGGCGCCTTGTCACGGTATATGTGATCCTCGGTCTCGCCGGCGGATTGTATGCCATTGAATATTTCCTCCGCCTGCGCGAACGCGCCCGCTGGAGTCCGCCCGTCATCGACGATGACCAGCCTTCGTAACCTCCCCTCGGTCGACCAACTTCTTCATCATGCGGATGACCTCCTCATCAGGTTTGGCCGCCCCTTGACTCTGGACGCGCTTCGTTTGACTCTCGACGAAACCCGCGCGCGCCTCAAACTCGACGGGGAATCTGCCTCGCCTTCCTTCGACTCGATTCTCGCCTCAGCCGCCTCCCACCTCGCCGCATGGACAACTCCCTCGCTTGCGCCCGTCATCAACGCGACGGGAGTCATCCTCCACACCAATCTCGGACGCGCGCCGTTATCCGCATCCACTATTCAAGCGATGAACGCCGTCGCCGCGAATTATTCCAACCTCGAGTTTGATATGGACACAGGCAAGCGCGGCTCGCGTCTCATCCACGCCGAATCGGTTTTGCAAAAATTACTTGGCGTTGAATCTGCGTTGGTGGTCAATAACAATGCCTCTGCGGTTTTGCTTGTGCTGTCTGCATTGGCGAATAAGAAGCGCGTGGTCATTCCGCGCTCGCAACTCGTGGAAATCGGCGGAGGCTTCCGCGTGCCAGATGTGATGAAACAATCGGGCGCGAAATTGGTTGAGATCGGCACAACGAACAAAGTCCGCATCGCCGATTACAAAGACGCGCTCGAAGAACCGACCGCGCTGGTCATGCGCGCGCATCGCAGTAACTTCAAGATCGTCGGCTTCACCGAAGAACCCGAACTCGCCAAGATTGTTGATACTGCTCACAAAGCAGGCGTGCCAGTGATTGACGACCTCGGCTCAGGCGCATTAATTGACACCGCGAAATACGGTCTCGCCCACGAACCGACCGTGCAAGAGTCCCTCGCGGCTGGAGTTGATATTATTTGTTTCTCAGGTGACAAATTGCTCGGCGGTCCGCAAGCGGGAATTATCGTCGGCAAGAAAGAGTTGATTGACCGGATCAAAAAACATCCGCTGGCGCGCGCGGTGCGGGCAGACAAAATTTCGTTGGCTGGCATCACCGCGACTCTGTTGCATTACCTCAAAGACGAAGCGGAGCGCGAAATCCCCGTCGTGCGGATGATGTCGCTTACGGCGGAGCAGGTCGAAGTCCGCGCTGAGGCGTGGCGAGGTGTATTGGGAGTGGGGGAGGTGATTCAATCCGAATCCACAGTGGGCGGCGGGAGTCTGCCAGAAGAATCCATGCCGACGTTTGTTTTGTCGTTGAAAGTGAAAAGCCCCGACAAATTTTTAGCGAAGTTGCGCGAGGGGAATCCGCCCGTCATCGCGCGGACGGAAAACGACAACGTGTTGCTCGATCCGCGAACGGTGTTGGACGACGAGGCGTTGTTGCGCGTGTTGAGGGAGGCGTTGCGTGCATACCGTTGAAATTCCGATCAAAGACGCGAAGAATCCGCCGAAGATAAATTTTCCCGATCGTTGTGTGAATTGTGGGAAGCCGAAGCACACGGTGATGCCGTTGCAGTTGAACATGGGAGTTGAAAAACGCGGGCAAGGCGTGCTGATGGATTTTCCCGTGCCGTTGTGCACCGAGTGCGAGAAAAGAGAGCAACGCATAACGTATATCACGCTCGTGCCGTTTTTAATTGCGGGTCTCATCGTGGGCGTGATCGCATTCATCCCCGCGATGTTGATCGCCCCCGAAGGGACGTCGCAGCAAACTCTTGGTTTCCCGTTTGTCTTCGGCGGACTCGTCGGTATGGTGGTCGGCGCCATCGGCGGAACGGTTGTTGAATTCGTTTTGAAATTATTACTTGCTCCAGTGTATGGGCAACTGCTCCTGAAACGCCCGCTGACCATCCTCAGTTTCTTCAACGACTCGGAAAATGTGATCGGTCTCTCGGCAAGATTTACAGACAAGAAAAAATCATTGAAGTTAACTTTTGAGAATGATGATATTGGAAAAGAATTCAAACAGCTCAATCTCTAATCTCCAATCTCCCAATTCTCCAATTCTCCAATTCTCTAATAATCATTTACCAATTACCAATTACACCCCAGGAGCCCCATGAAATCAGACCTCGACACCCTCATGCAAGCCCGCAACCTCGATGCCCTCATCATCTTTGGGCATGGTGAACACAACCCGCCAATGTATTATTTCACTGGCGGCGGGCACATCATGCACGCTACGCTGATCAAAAAGCGCGGCGCAGAACCCGTTCTGTTCCACGGCGATATGGAGCGCGATGAAGCCGCCAAAAGCGGATTGAAATGTGTTCCGTTCAGCAAATACGACTATGATGTTTTGTTCGAAAAGGCGGGAAAAGATACGTTGTTGGCGACCGCCATGCGCTGCGAGTTAATGCTTCGTGAATTGGGTGTGACTGCCGGGCGTGTCGGCGTGTATGGAACCTATGACCTGGGTTGGTCGTATGGAGTGCTAGCCCACCTTCAAAAATTGCTGCCGACCATCGAAATTGTGGGCGAAGCGACTGGGAATTCCCTCATCGTCCGCGCCATGGAAACCAAAGACGATGCCGAGGTGAATCGCATCCGCAAGATGGGGAAATTGACCACCGAAGTGGTTGCCCAAACGCGCGACTATCTCACGGCTTGCGAGGTGCGAGACGATGAGGTATTGTTGAAAGAGGATGGGTCGCCGCTCACGGTTGGCGATATCCATGCGAAGATTCGTTTGTGGGTGGCGGAAAAGGGCGGAGAGTTGCCCTCCGGGTTTATTTTTGCCATCGGACGCGACGCAGGCGTGCCTCACTCCGGGGGAACCCCGGAAGATTTGATGCGCCTGGGTCAAACCATCGTGTTCGATATCTATCCTGCGGAAAGAGGCGGCGGTTATTATTACGACTTCACGCGCACATGGAGTCTCGGCTATGCCACGCCCGAAGCGCAGGAGTTATACGATCAAGTGTTTGAGATCTTCAACAAATTGGCAGATAATTTTGACTTGAATGCGCCGTTCAAAGAATACCATCGTATGACGTGTGAATATTACGAATCGAAGGGACATAAAACCCCGCTCAACACAAAATCTCCGATCGAAGGATATGTTCACAGCCTTGGGCATGGCGTGGGTCTCAATATCCACGAACGACCTTTCAGCGGTTTGACCTCCGGCGATGACGAACGGCTTGCGCCCGGGGTGGTCATTACTTCCGAGCCCGGGCTGTATTATCCCGAAAAGGGCATGGGCGTCCGTATTGAGGATACGTTGTGGGTCCGCCCTGACGGGCAGATCGAGAAATTGGCGGAGTATCCGTATGATTTCGTTTTGCCGATGAAGAAGTGGAAGAAGTAACATCGTTTCATCCGCAGTTTAACTGCGGATGAAACCCATATTGTGTGTGTCATGCCGCACCTGAAGTCAATTTCCGTGCGCGAGTTCGGTTCGCGCGATACAGACTCATTTCCGTTCACGTTGGAAATCGTCAAATCTCTGCGCGAGATTCAGTTTACTTCGGCTGTCACGTTCTTCGTCGGCGAGAACGGATCGGGGAAATCAACCGTCCTTGAAACGATCGCTTGCGCGGCGGAGTCGATCACAGTCGGGAGCGAGAGCGTGCGGACCGATAAATCCCTCGCGCCGCTTCGCAAACTTGCTCAATACTTCCGCCTCGCGTGGACGAAGCGCACACGCAAAGGATTCTTCCTGCGCGCGGAGGATTTCTTCGGGTACGCCAAGTCCATGCGGCAGACGAAGGAAGAATTTCAGCAGGAATTGCAAAACGTCAAAGAGGAATACAAGGGACGATCAAAATACGCCGAAGTGTTGGCGAGCATGCCCTATCAAGGTCAACTGGCGGAGATGCAGCGCAGATATGGCGATGGACTCGATTCGCGCTCGCATGGCGAATCGTTCCTGACCCTCTTCCAATCCCGCTTCGTCCCCGACGGGTTATATCTGCTCGACGAACCCGAAGCCGCGCTCTCGCCCATGCGCCAGTTGACGTTCATCGCCGCGCTCAAACAGATGATGCGGGAAAATTCGCAGTTCATCATCGCCACCCATTCGCCGATCCTGCTTGCGTTCCCCGATGCGCAGATCCTCCAATTTTCCAACGGCGTGATTCGCAGAGTACAATACAACGAACTCGAACACGTGCAACTCACAAAAGATTTCCTGAACAACCCCGATTCGTTTTTACGTCACCTATAAATTACCAATTACCAATTACCAATTACTACCCACTGATAACTGATAACTCCTCACTGATCACTGATGACTATCCTCTCTTCCACCCTAATCCTCGCCATCGAATCCTCGTGCGATGAAACCGCCTGCGCCGTCATCGAAAACGGACGCGCGCTTCTCGCCTCCACTGTCGCCTCGCAAATGGACATCCACGCGCGATATGGCGGCGTGTTCCCCGAGGTCGCCTCGCGCCAGCATGTGCTGAGCATCATCCCCGTTGTTCAGCAGGCGCTCGCCAAATCGAATCTCTCGCTCAACGACATGGACGCCATCGCGGTCACGCGCGGACCCGGTCTTGCCGGTTCGCTAGTCGTCGGCATGAACATGGCAAAAGGGCTTGCCCTCGCGCTCGGTCTTCCGCTCGTCGGCGTCAATCATCTTGAAGGGCACGTGTACTCGGCGTGGATTCATCCCGCTGGCGAATCGATTCCTCCCGAGCCGCAATTCCCATTGATGGCGCTTCTCGTCTCAGGCGGACATACCGAACTGAATCTGATGACCGATCATTTGACGTACAAACGCCTCGGTTCAACCCTCGACGATGCGGCTGGTGAGGCTTTCGATAAAGTGGGTCGCCTCTTGGGCATCCCGTTCCCCGGCGGACCCGCCATTCAGAAAGCCGCGGAGAATGGCGACCCAACGCGCTTCAAATTCACACACCCGAAACTAGACAATCCCTACGCCTTCTCGTTCAGCGGACTCAAAACTGCTGTGTTGTATCAAGTCAACGAGTTGAAGAAAACGAATGAAGAACTTCCCGTCGCTGATCTTGCCGCGTCCTTCCAAGCGACCGCCGTTGATATTCTCTTCAACAAGACCATGCAAGCCGCGCGCGATTTCAAGGCAAAAGAAATTTTGGTCGCGGGCGGAGTCTCTGCCAACAAAGCATTGCGGACCGCCTTTCAATCACAAACTGAATTCAAAGTGAACATCCCCGCCTTTTCGTTATGCACCGATAACGCCGCCATGATCGCCGCCGCGGGATATTATCGTTATGCGTCTGGTCAGGTTTCGGAGATGGACATGGACGTCCAGCCGACGTGGACGCTGTCATAAATAATTCCTCCCCCAAATTCATGCTCTTTGAATTTGGGGGAGGGTAGGGTGGGGGTTAAACCCAAACCGCCCTTGGCTTGCCCGAGCCGCGGACGGTTTGTTAAGGAGAATGCAATCATCATTATAGTCCGCGAGTTTAACGTAACCTGAACATGAATTAAATGGAGGATGAGAGTTTTGATTTGATCTCTTCGAGAGAAATCGGTCCCTCGCGTAAAATTTTAATTTCATCGCTTGCGCAATCTACAACAGTGGACGGAACTCCGCCCGGGGTTTTTCCCCCATCAATGATCAATGGAATCCGTCCGTTGAGTTGCGCGAACACTTCCTCCGCTGTGGAGGGACTCGGTTGTCCCGAAATATTTGCCGAAGTCACCGCCATCGGTCCCGCCGCGCGGAGCAATGACCGCGCCACTTCATGGTCTGGCGCGCGCACGCCGACGGTGGCGGTGGCAGAGACGGCTGAGGGGAGAGTCGGCTGTTTGGGGATGATGCAGGTCAAAGGTCCGGGGAAGAAGCGGGCGGCAATTCGTCGCGCGATGTCAGGAATGTCCATTCCAACTTTGTCCATGTCGTCTGCGTCCGCGATCAAAACGGGAATCGCTTTTTCAATGGGACGATTCTTCGCCGTATAAATTGACTCAATTGCTTTTCCATCAAAGACGAGTGCGCCAACGCCGTAGACCGTGTCGGTGGGGAAGGCGACCAAGCCGCCGTCCTTCAAAATATCGAGCGCCAGATTAATTGCATCGGGTGAATTCGCTGAGACGATTTTCGTTTTCATAATTGAATTTCGAGCAGACGATCACGACCTGTGAGGTCTTGATGAAGTTTGATGTGCGCGTTTGGAAAATATTGGCGAGCGAGTTGCGTCGTTTGCTCGCCAAGCGTGGACTCGATCTCCAGCAACATCAACGCGTTCGGCGTGAGCCAATCAGGGACGATGTTCAGCAGTTTGCGAAAACTATCAAGTCCATCTTCGCCGCCATCCAGCGCGAGAGTCGGTTCGCGCTGATAAACAGGAAGATGCTTGAGCGTGTTTGTCGGAATGTAAGGCAGATTGGAGCAGATCAAGTCAAAGGTCAAAGGTCGCAGGTCGGACTTTCGACTTTCGACTTTCGACTCGGGAAGTAGATCGCACTCCGCAAACTCAATCCTCCCGTTCACCCCGTGTTTTTCCGCGTTCCGTTTTGCAACCAGCAATGCGTTCGCTGAAATATCGGTTGCAAGGATGTTTGCCTTTGGAACATTCACCGCAATCGAAACCGCGATCGCGCCTGAGCCTGTGCCGACATCGGCAACCTTTGGTTTTGTTGGATTCTTTTGCAACCACGCGATGGCTTCCTCAACGAGCAGTTCGGTCTCTGGTCGTGGAATCAAAACATCAGGCGTGACGTCAAACTCCAATCCAAGAAATTCCCAGCGACCTAACACGTACGGAAAAGGTTCGCCATTTTGCAATCGCGAGAGCGAAGTATCAAGTCCTTTTTGTTGTTCGTTTGTGAGAGTCAATTCAGGATGAGCCAAAATCCACGAGCGCGGATGCTCGACGATGCGAGCCAGCAGAACAGACGCGTCGAGGGTGGGCGTGTCGCTGAGTGAGGCGAGACGGGCTGAAATGTCGGAGAGAAGCGAAGGGGAATCCATCATGCCGTGAAATCTTTCCTCTTTCTTCTTTCATTCAAACGAGGAAAGATGAAAGAAGAAAGAAAGTTGTATCACCTGCTCTTTATCGCCATCAACGACAAATACTCAAACACAACATTCGACGCGAGTATCGCCGTGATGTCGCCGTGATCGAACGGCGGCGAGACTTCAACCAGGTCGAAGCCAATGAGGTTCAAGCCGTGCAGTCCGCGCACGAGTTGGAGGAGTTGATAACTGGTCAGCCCGCCGACTTCGGGAGTCCCTGTCCCGGGGGCGAAGGCTGGGTCAGCCGAATCAATATCCACGGTGACGTAGACCGGTCCCTTCATCCGCTGGTGAACTTCTTTGAGGATTTCAGGGATGCCTTTTTCCATCACCTCGTGGATCGTGACCGTGCGCGCGCCGAGTTTCTTCGCGTCGGCATAATCGTTCTCGCCGCTGAGCGGGCCGCGAATCCCGATCTGCATATATTCGCCTGCGCGGATCAATCCCTCTTGAAGCGCGTAGCGAAACGGCGTGCCGTGACTGTATTTCACTTCTTCGAATTCGGATTCCCATGTGTCAATGTGCGCGTCGATGTGGACGAGCGAGACGGGACCGTGTTTCTTCGCGTGAGCGCGCAAGAGGGGGAGCGCGATCGAATGGTCGCCGCCGAGCGTGATGAGCGTTGTGCCTGTGTTGATGATGTCGCTGGCGGTGTTCGTGATGGCGGTCATGGTGTGTTCGATGGAAGTCGGCACGACTGACACATCGCCATAATCCACCACGTTTAATTTTTTCAACGGACTGACATTGAGAGTCGAGTTATGCCCCCAGATCATCAACGATGCCTCGCGGATTTTGCGCGGACCGAATCGTGTCCCTGTGCGATACGAAGTCCCGCTGTCGAACGGCACGCCCATCACCGCCACATCCACATCTTTCAACTCGCGCGTCACAGGCAGGCGCATAAAAGATGGAATGCCCATGAAGGGTTGCAAGCCTGCGCCGAACGCGGGGTTATTGTTCATGATCTACTTTCCACTTTCCTTCGTGTACTTCGTGTCCTTCGTGGTAAGAAAATTATTCATCCTCATCCACGCCCGAAGCCGCCAACCGATCCGCTTCATCCCGCGTGGACAACTCCTCGATGAACTGATCAATCGCGCCATCCATCACGGCGGGCAAGTTGTAGTTCGAGAATCCAATGCGATGATCCGTGACGCGGTTCTGCGGATAATTGTACGTGCGGATTTTCTCCGAGCGGTCACCGCTTCCCACCTGCGAGCGGCGATCTGACTCAATTTCGGCGCGGCGTTTCTCTTCTGCCAGTTCGTACAACCGCGCGCGAAGGATGCTCAACGCGCGTAATTTATTTTGCAACTGCGAGCGTTCGTCCTGACACGTAACGACGATTCCCGTCGGTTTGTGTGTCAAGCGCACAGCGGTTGAGTTCTTCTGTACGTTTTGTCCGCCCGCGCCCGAGGAACGATACACTTCGATTTCGATATCCGATTCGGGAATCTCAATTTCAACTTCGTCCACTTCCGCCATCACCGCGACGGTCGCAGTGGATGTGTGGATGCGTCCCTGTGCCTCGGTCGCTGGCACGCGCTGTACGCGATGCACACCCGACTCATATTTCAATTTCGAGTACGCGCCCTTGCCCTTGATCTCGAAGATCACCTCTTTGAATCCGCCCACGCCGATCGCGTTCTCCGACATGATCTCGTTCTTCCAACGTTTGCCGTCCGCATAGCGCGTGTACATGCGGAACAAGTCTGCCGCGAAGATGGCGGCTTCATCGCCGCCCGCGCCCGCGCGAATTTCGACGATCACGTTCTTGTCGTCGCGCGGATCTTTCGGCACGAGCATCGCCTTGATCTCTTTTTCAAGGATTTCGATTTTCGGAGTTAACTCCGCAATGTCAGACTCTGCCAACGCGACCAACTCCGCGTCTTTTTCAGACTCGAGGATCGCCTTCGCCTCCTCCAAACTTTTCGCCGCCTGGCGGTACTCGCGCGCCTTTTCGACGATGGGTTCCAAATCCACGCGCTCTTTGTTCAGTTCCGCGGCGCGTTGATAATTTGTGCCGACTTCGAGCAGTTCGTTTCCAATTTGCGCGTATCGGTCTTCGATGCCTTTGAGTTTATCGAGCATATCATCCTTGAGTGGAGCAAACCATACGCGCTCCGTAATCAAAATAATTCGCGGCAAATCCTGCCGCGACCATAGAACTTTTCCAACATAAAAACGATGTTACCGAGGCGCGATAAATGCGGAGAGCAACATGGAAAGAATCAAAACGATCGTAAAGACTGCAAAGACGATTTGCAACGCCTTGCGCGATTTTTCCTGCCTGCGATTAGGTTTCTTTTCAGCCATCATTAACTCGCAAATCTAGATTTTTATAAAACGAACGCGCCATTGCCTTCTCAAGTTCTTCGAGAGTTACTGGTTTCAACGCAAAGGCATCAGCACCAAGCGAAAGCGCGTGGTCCACAACGGTGTCGTCCGCTTCGGAGGAAAGCATCACGATGGGCAGTTTTACCGTATCGGCGCGTCGTCGTAAAAATTCGAGCATGTCCAAACCGGAGACCTCTGGCATGTTCACATCGAGGATGATCAAGTCGGGTTTTTTCCCCGAAACGATCAACTGCGCCGCGCCGCGCGCGTTGTTAAACACGGTCACCTTGCAATCGAGCACCTCGAGCATCAGCCCGATCGCGCGACTCATCTCATCGTCGTCGTCCACAACCCATATTTCTCTCATTCCAAATGCGCCTTTATCGATTGTGCCGCGCTTTCTGGCACGATACTACAGAGTTCCTCCAACGAGGCGGCTCTAATCTTATCCACAGAACCGAAATGTTTCAAGAGGGACTTGCGTCGCGCAGGTCCAATCTCGGGGATTGCGTCCAGGATCGAAGCCATGCCGATTTTTTGTCGCTTCTTGCGGTGCGCGGTGATCCCGTACCGATGCGCCTCGTCTCGAATCCGTTGCACCAAATATAACGCTTGAGAATGACGCGGCAACATCAACGAGTCAGATTTGTGCGGGAAGAATATTTCCTCTTGTTGCTTCGCCAACCCCACGATCGGGATTTTCTCCATCAGCTCGTACTTCTCGAGGACTTCCACCGCGCGCCCAAGCTGGCCCTTGCCGCCATCGATGATGACAAGGTCCGGCAGGAAGGAAAACGACGCGTCTTTCTTCGCCCCAACCTGACTCGCCGACTCTTCAGCCGACCGCCACCTTCGGAAGCGCCGCGTCAACATTTCCTCCATCGAGGCGAAATCATCCGGCGCGCCGACGACACTCTCGATATTGAACTTGCGGTACAACTTTTTGTCCGCCACGCCCTGGGTAAATACAACCATCGCCCCGATGATCGCCGTCCCTTGCGTGTTGGAAATGTCATAGCATTCAATGCGGTTGGGCGGCTCTTTCAAATTCAACGCCTGTTGTAATTCTGCCAGAGCCTGTTCCTGTTTGTGCGCGTCTGCCTGCCATTGCGCGCGCAAGGCGGTTAAAGTTTCGGTGGCGTTTTCCGCCGCCATCTTCACCAGCTCGCTCGGCTGCCCATCTTTCGGGACGATGAATTCAACTTTTCCGCCGCCTCGTTTTGACCTCAACCATTCTCCGATGATCTTCGCCTCTTCGATCTCTTGCGGCAACATCACCTGCTGTGGGATATTGGCGGCTTCGGTATAGAACTGGGTGACGAATTGCTCCATGATCTGCGCGTCGGCGGAATCTTCCGTGCCCTCGAGGATAAAGTATTCGCGCCCGATCAACTTGCCGCTGCGGATGAAGAAAACCTGCACGCAGGCTTCTCCGTCACTGCGCGCCATGGCGAGCACATCCGAATCTTTATAATCGGTTGCAAAGACGATCTTCTGTCGTTCGATGATGGACTGGATCGCCTTGAGTTGGTTGCGGATTGCCGCCGCTTTTTCATAGCGCATCTCGGTCGCCGCTTTTTCCATTTCTGTTTGCAAGCGCGCGACGATATCCTCGCTGTGTCCGCTCAGAAAATCCATCAGATCGGAGATCATTTGGCGGTACGAAGCCTGGGACGCCGCGCCGATACACGGGGCGATGCACAGTTTGATGTCGTAGTATAGACACGCCCGTTTATCCTGCCCGGTAATCTCGCGGTCGCATGTCAGGTATGGGAAGATTTTCCGCAGGATATCCAGCGTTTGGTACACAGCCCACGCCGAGGTATACGGACCGAAATAGCGCGAACCATCCTCCACCATCTGCCGCGTCACAGTGACCTTGGGATATGGCTCCGCCCAGCGTACTTTGATATACGGGTAACGTTTATCGTCCTTGAGGCGAATGTTGTAACGCGGGCGGTGTTTCTTGATGAGGTTCATCTCGAGGATGAGCGCCTCAAGTTCGGATCCGACGACAATCCATTCAATGTCGACGATATCGCGCGCCAGCCGTCGCGTCTTTGCGTCATGACTCGCGTCCGCGTGAAAGTATGAGCGCACGCGGTTCTTGAGACTGATCGCCTTGCCAACGTAAATAATCGCCCCGTCCGCGTTTTTCATCAGGTAACAGCCGGGCTTTGCAGGCAGAGTATCGAGAATACCCTGTAGTTTTTCTGAAATATCCATCGATGTATTTTACTTCATCAACTGCCGGTTCATTGAATGGGAGTTTTGGCGGTTGTAAGCAAGCTAATTCTATGCAATAATCGACAAAATCTTATTCTGTGGAGTACGCATGGACGAACAATCGAATGCGCCTATCTTCCTCCCGCCCGCTGGAGGGAGTGGCGGGCGCATATTGGCGATCGCGTCGTTGATTCTTGGCGTGATGAGCCTTTGCGGCTGGTTTTTACCGATCTGTAGCGTGCCTTTGTGTGTTGCAGGCGCTGTGCTCGGATATTTGGCTATGAACGATGCCTCACAGGAGAATCTGGCGACCGTGGGCATGGCTTTGTCGACCATTAGTATCCTGCTTACCTGCGCCACCTTCGCAATGAATCATACTCTCGAAATTAAACGACTTTTACAAGGGCTGTAAAGATCGATATAACTCGCCTTACACAGCAAAGGTCGTAACGTGAGACTGCCAAGCGTCTCGCGGTTTAGGCTGTTCTTGCGCAAGAGCGACATAAATATCGCATTACGAAAGCCGAATTGACTCCGACTGCGTACACCATCAGGAATAAGTAAAAAGCCTCCCGCGCTTGGGAGGCTTTTTACTTTCCGCTTGGGGGAACGCGATTGGGACCGATGAAGATCGGCATTTCCACGAGATTCCAGCCGTATTCGTACGCCAGAGTTACGCCGCATTCTCCCTCCACCGGCTCAACCAGCCCATTTTGATTGGCATCGAATCCCTGCAATAAATAATTGCCCAAGGACGACATTTCGTTGATGATGGGTTCCATCTCCGGTCCGAACGTCGTGGTTGTTAATTGAAGGGCAAGCGGCAGCAACTGATTGGTCCACCCTTCCATGTTTTGGATGCAGACTTGAATATTATCGCTATAAATCCTCATGTTCGGCGTGGAATCGCTTGCGTCTCCAACGTCTTTCGCCCCCAGCGCGGCAAGTTGAAGGTAGCCGGGATGGTTGCCGTTTGGCAAACTTCCGAACCCGTCGCCATCGTTATTGTTGAGAATGCCGTTCTTGTTGTAATCCTGATATTGCTCGCTCTCATCGCCCACGATCAGATTGATCACATCCTCCGCGCGTAAACGCGCGGTTGCTTCGTCTCCGTTTTGATATGCTTCAACCAAGCCGACAAAATCGGGGGTGATCGGGTCTCCATTGATCGCGCCGGTGATATAACTTCCGCTGTAATAATATAGCCCTTGCATGGGGGCGTATTGATTGGGGGTATTGGAATGGGAAGCCAGCAGGTTGCGCGCGGCGTCGAGCGCCTCGGCCGGGAATATCGATGAATACGCAACGTTCGTCGAGGGTTTTAATGCAACGCCATTGTTCTGCTCGATCGTCACCAATATTTCATCATACAACTCCAGTAAGTTTTGCCTGTTGGGATCGGTAAATTCGAGTTGGCCGATGTTTGATGTATTAAAACGGATTGACCCGAGATTTCGCACTCTCCCGTTCGCGTTGTTTCTAAGCCATGCCTCGTACCGGGTTCCAGCGGCAGGCGGCTCTGCGCTATTAAATACAAGCGTCACTCGATCCATCACGCCGTTGAAATCGGTGAAACGCATCCGACCAACAGGGATATTCAGATCTACAGGCTCCGGAGTGGGGGTGGCAGGCACAGTAGGTGGATTGATGAACTGGAACAGGGCAAAAGCCAACCCAGCCGCTATGACGATCTCGGCGCCAATGCGAAGCCAGCGGATGAGCGGTCGCTCTGCCGGAGCCTGCTTTTTCTTTTTTGCCTCCGCCGCGATTTGACGCGCCATTTGCGCCATATGGATCGTCCCCGGGGAGATTGTTTGCCCGTTGAACACAGCCAGAAATTCTTGAGCAAATTCGCCCGCGCTTTCATACCGCATGGATGGGTCTTTTGCCAGCGCTCGATCGAGGATAGTTTGCAAATCGGAAGAGATACCCTCGATCACCGGGGGCGGCTCATTGATGTGTTTCATCAACATGCCAAATGTGGTATCGGACTGGAACGGCACCGCGCCTGCCAGCATTTCATACAGCATGACGCCAAGCGAGTAGATATCGGTGCGCTTGTCCACTTTATCGCCGCGCGATTGCTCCGGGCTCATGTACGCGGGCGTGCCTGAAACGGAGCCGGTGGTCGTGTGTGTGGTCGAGTCGAGGAGGCGGACCAGTCCGAAATCGGTGAGAACCGGTTCCACGTCGATCGGCAGGGTGTCGTTGAGCTCGACTGAATTTTCTTGCGAACGGAGCAGGACGTTGGCGGGCTTGATATCGCGATGGATAATTCCTTTTGCGTGAGCATAATCGAGAGCCGAAGCGACCGCCTTCAGGATTTTGGCAACAATGCCGATGGGGATGCGTTTTTTTTGTTCATGCAGGGCTTTCATGTACGCGGCGAGAGACGGGCCCGGCACATACTCCATGACAATGCACGGGGTTTCATCCTCCACCTTGTAATCCAGCAGTTGAACGATATTGGGGTGCTTTAATTCCCCAATCACCTCGGCTTCGCGCTGAAAGCGACTGAGTTGCTCTGAATCTCGTTCCAACAAGCCTCGCATCACCTTGATGGCTACCACCCCATAAGATTTGTGCGTGCCTTTGTATACTTCCGCCATTCCCCCGCGGGCTACGAGATTTTCAATATGGACACTACCGAGCGTTTTGCCAGCCCAATCAGCCATGCGCAAAATTATAACCTAGAACGAGCGCGCCTCCTGTATAATGGCACGACTTTATCATCTTGGCGCGGTGTCTTATGATTCAAACCCTTCCCGAAGATCGAATAGGCATACTCCTGCGTGAACGCGGGCTAACTCTCGCTCTCGCAGAATCGTGCACGGGCGGCTTGGTCAGCGACCGCATCACGAACATCCCCGGCTCGTCGGAGTACTTTCGCGGCGGGGTGGTTGTGTATGCCTACGAAGCGAAGGTATCCATCCTGCATGTTTCATGGGATACGCTCAACCGATTCGGCGCGGTCAGCGAACAAACAGTGCTGGAGATGGCGCGCGGCGCGCGGTCGGTTCTCGACGCGGATATCGCCGTGTCGATCTCAGGGATAGCGGGTCCAGGCGGTGGGACAGAATCCAAGCCTGTGGGCGCAGTGTGGCTGGCGCTTGCCGCTCCACAGGGCGAGTGGACGCGCTCTCGGCGTTTTTCTGGAGACCGAAAACAAATCAAAGCCGCATCGGCTGACGCGGCTTTGCAATTTGTGCTGGATTATTTGATGGGGAACATGTAGGACAAGATTGATCTGGTCTTACGCTTGCGCGAACGTATCGATCAACAATTTGAAATTTCCGCCAACGGGGTAAAGGATCGGGCAGGTGCACCCGCGCTTTTTGTATTCCTCCACCTTGGCTTTTGCCTCCGCCGGCGTGCCGGAGGCGGTGATGCGGCGCACAAGTTCGTCGGGCACAAGATGCTTGGCTTTGTTGATCTGTTCCTTGGTGGCGGGCCACCCCAAAATAGACTGGATATTGGCGATCACATCCTGCGAAACTTGCGACGCCTTTGCGATATGCGGCTGTTGGGCGAGATATTGGCAAAGTAGTTCCTTGGTGTAATCGATGGCTTTATCGTGGTCTTCATCCACCGAGCAAACGACAAGTTGCGGGCGGTCAAACTCTTCCATTTTTCGCCCCGATTTCTTCAAACCCTTTTCCAATTGCTCCATTGCTTTATCGTTATATTCCGGCGGCACGCAATAATTCAATACGGCTCCGTCGGCGATTTCGCCGGTCAACTCCATCATTACATCGCCCGTCGCGCCGATCATGATTGGAATGTTACGCGGCTCGCGGCGGCCATGCACCACATCCAGCTCGATCCCATCCACATGATGGAATTCCCCATGAAAGGTGACCCGCTCCATGTTGAGCAGGCGGCGGAGCACCTCCACGGTCTCGCGCATGGCAAGGAGGGGTTTCTTGCGCTCGATACCCACGTTCTTCGCCAACGGATCCCACCACGCGCCGATGCCGCAAATGATCCGGTTCGGCGCCAGATCGTCAAGGGTGAGCAAGGTGGCGGCGAGCAGACCGATGTTGCGCGTCCAGTTGTTGATGACGCCGGAACCAACTTTGAGTTTGTTCGTCACCGCGGCATACGCCGCCATTGGCACGATCGCGTCGCGCACCAGCCGGGATTCTGCCTGCCAGACGGCTTCAAATCCCTTCTCCTCCGCGTAGCGGACGTAATCCAACCCATCGCGCAAATCGTGCGAATCCTGCAAATACAATGCAACCCGTTCAGCCATGGCAGTCTCCTCAGAATTAGAAAGTGATCGAACTTTCGAGATTTTTAACCAGTTCAAAATCCTCAGGCTCATCCAGATCGAGCCCCAGCGAAGGAAGTTCCACTACCTCGAGGCGCGCGCCAGCCTGTTTGGCTTGTTCGCAATGCCGCTGGAAGGAATTCTCACCGAAATCATACTCGATGAGTCCCGCCGGAGCAATCACGAGAGCGTTGGTTCCCTTGCCGTGACGGTCCGGCGCGATCACCACCACCGGGGGTTTCACAGCGCGGTCGAGCAAGGTCTGGATATCTTCGCGGGTCACTAACGGCAGGTCGGCTGGCAAGATCAGCACGCCTTGCGTGGCATAAACCTGCGCCACAACCGTCGCCCTCTTTAAAGCAGTGTTCAAGTGCGGAGCGCCGTCTTCCTGCACCGTGCGGGCGCCGTGTTCGCGGGCAATAGCCAGCGCGTTAGGGTCGCGGCTGACCACCAGCACCTCAGCCACGCCGGAAACACCGGACAACGTCTCAAGTGAGTGTTGTAACAAAGCCCGATTTAATTCCGTTCGCTCATTTTCATTCAATGTGCCCGCTAAACGTGATTTGCCGCGCCGTAAAGGCTTTACAGGGACGATTGCCCAAAGGGTCATGAGTCACTTCCGGTAAACTGGAGTATGGCTTGCGCTAATTGCCTTCTATCTTCATGACTTTTCATCAGCGTATTCGTTACAAGAGTCCGCATATTCAAACCCCTTACGCTTTCTGTTAGTTGCGAATCGACGGTATCCATGACGAAATGTGTTGCCACTCCTTGGTAATGATTTGCCACCGCCAGCGCCGATGGCTCGATCCCCAACTCGCGATACATCTTCGCCGCAGGTCCCTTCACCGTTTCCCCTCCGATGATGGGGGAGACGGCTACAATGCCCCCTCTCCCTTTTAGGGAGAGGGACGGGGTGAGGGTCGCAAGAATCGGATCCACGCTCACCCACGGATTCGACGGGCAGATAACGATCGCGTCAGCCGACTCAACCGCCTCTCTCGCCCTTTCGGCTGGTTCAGCCTCGTCAGCCCCCTCGAACCTGAAGCCTTTGACCTTCGGCTCACATCTGCGATGAACGAAGTACTCCTGGAAAGCGAGTTCGCCTTCTTCTGTGTTCACCATCGTCCGCACTGGCTGGTCGCACATCGGCAGGACGGTGTGTTCAATACCCCATGCCTTGCAAAAATCTCGCGTGATCTGGCTGAGCGATTCGCCCGCTTTCAATCGCCGCGTTCGTTCGAGGTGCGTGCCCAAATCGCGGTCGCCAAGTTTGAACCAATCCAACCCTCCAAGTTTGGATGCGTTCGCAATCGCATTCCACGTTTCATCCACGCGCCCCCATCCCGTTTCAGGATTTGCCAATCCCGCCAGCGTGTAGCAGACCGTATCCAAATCGGGACAAATGTACAAACCGTAATGCTCAAAGTCATCGCCTGTGTTGACGATGATCGTGAGGTCTTCAGGTTTGAGTATCTGGGCGAGTCCATGCGCCAATTTCGCGCCACCGACTCCGCCCGCGAGAGCAACGATTTTCATGCCAGCCCTCGGCACGAGCGACATAAATGTTGCGGTACGCGTAACGCGACATTTATGTCGCGTTTTACCACGACCCAAGTTCGGGATTGATGTAGGTAAATTTCCAATCTGTCCATTTCTTTACCAAACCTGCTTTCACTGGATTGTTCAATATGTACTTGATGATCCGTTCCAATTCCTGCTCGTCCCTGACAAAACGGTCGTAACTTTCGTGGTGCCAAAACCGACCATTGCGCTTCAGGCTTAGATTACAAGATCTTGCAGTACTTCCTTTCAATAAGCGCAGGGTTTCAGTGACGGGATATTTTGCGCTCATGCCTTTATGCTTACTTTGATCCGCTACGAGAGAATCAAAAAGCAAGTGTGCATGATTCGGCATGATGGAACAGGTATAAAGATCGTAACGGCTCTTGTCCAAGTCTAGGATTTTGTCCATAACAATTCTGGCAATTTCTTCCCGTTCGAGCCATCGCGGACCATGTTCACAACGATCAAGGTATTTATCAAAGCGACCAAAATATCTTTTCTCGATGTCGTAGCGATCTGATGCAGATATGTTTGGTCTTGAATTCAATTCGCGTTCACGTTGTTCTTTGAGTTCGGCAAGGACTTCAAGCGGAAGAGAATCGGCAAGGCGGATTGTGACGAATAACGGATAGCCTTCGGGATGGATGTGCGGCAGGTTGCGCTTGTAACGAATGTCGGGCATGAAAATCCTACGGGCGACATATTGAACATTAACAATTTATTCTGACATATACTAAGCATGCCGAAACGGGAGGCGGCGGACATGAAAAAGTATCATCTCCAAATCACAGAGGCGGAGCGAGCCAGTCTGAACCGCTGGCT
>NZ_DBNHEF010000081.1:0-69369 GCF_057138825.1 Candidatus Defluviilinea gracilis | reverse complement strand
TTCGGGGTCTAGGATTCTAGAAGACTGGCTGCCAAATAAATCCAATCCCGAAGGGATGATAGTATTGTAGAGAATGGAATATCAATCCCCCAATCCCGAAGGGATGACATAGCCTCATTGATCTTTGACACCCCTTCGGGGTCTGAGAATGCCATCTTGGTGAATGAATGAATTTTTTTAAACAAATACAGAAAATTTTGGGCAAATGGTTCTCCCTCCCGTGGTATCCCATCCTCTTCGGCGCGTACCCTGTGTTGGCGTTGATGGCGGCAAACGTGGGACAGATCAAACTCGAAGCGGCGTGGCGTCCTCTCATTGTTAGCATCCTCTTCGCGGGGCTTCTTTTCCTCCTGTTGCGCCTCGCCCTCCGTGATTGGAATCGCGCCGCGTTCCTGTCCACGTTGTGGATGGCGTTGTTCTTCTCGTACGGGCATGCCTTCCTCACATTGACGGAAAAAGTAAAAAGCTTCGATTTTGAAAAATGGTTGCTCGTTGTATGGCTCGTACTTGCCTTCCTCTTTGTCGTTTGGGCGGTTAGAAAATCTCCGTCATCACCTCTCGCATTGAACGTGATCGCGCTGGGGCTGGTAGTCACCTCCTTATGGCAGACCAGTTCGGGGGTCCAGAAAGGAGGCGCGCATCGAGTGGGCGCGGAGAATGCTCCCGTGGATGAAAATCTCACGCGTCCCGAAAATCCGCCTGATGTGTATTACTTCATCCTCGATTCGTATGCGCGCGAAGACTTGTTGAAAAGAGCGTATGGCTACGATAACAGCGCGTTTCTCGATGGTCTGCGCGAGCGCGGATTTTATGTGGCGCAGTGCAGTCAGACAAATTACATTCGCACTGAACTTTCGGTGGGCTCGTCGTTGAATATGTCCTATTTGCAGGATTTGGATTCGGCATTTGCGCCCGATAGTATCAAGCGTCGCGCGTTGTGGGATTCGTATCAATACAGCGCAGTGCGCTACAACTTTGAGACGCTGGGTTATAAAACTGTCGCCTTCGCAACGGGCTTCGCATGGAACGAACTCGACGATGCCGATGTGTTTTACACGCCGCCGCCTTTTTCTGCAGGCATGACTGAATTTGAAACCTTGCTCATGCAAACAACTCTCGCGCGGTATGCGCAAGACTTCGGTTGGGTGGATGCCGACGCGATCATGGGGCAAAATTTCCGCGACCGCACATTATTGGTTTTTGATTCAATAGATGACATTGCCCGCATGACCGAACCGACTTTTACGTACATCCATTTGATCTCGCCGCATCCGCCTTTTGTGTTTGGTCCCGAGGGTGAATACACTCACCCCGCCGAATTTTGGAACGAGAAAAAACAATATCCAGCCGATCTGTACGCGCAGGGATATCAAAATCAATTGACCTTCGTAAATAAAAAAATTCTGGATGCGGTAGATACGTTGCTCGCCGAATCTGAAACGCCGCCGATCATTATTTTGCAAGGCGATCATGGTCCGTGGCTTCAGCCACGCGATCGTCGCATGTGGATCCTAAACGCATATTATCTGCCACAACATCAAGAGAAATTATTTTCAACGATCACCCCCGTGAACACCTTCCGCATCGTCTTCAACTCCTACTTCGGCGGGAACTATGATATGCTTCCAAACGTTAGTTATTTTTCACCCGTGCCGAACCTCTATGAATTTTCAGAAGTAAAAAACAATTGCAAATGAAATACACCGTCCTATTCACCGCGCCATACATGATCCCATTTGTGGATCGTTTCAAACCCGTCTTCGCAAAATACGACATCGAACTCATCGTACCAGATGTGCGCGAGCGCATGGAGGAGGAAGACCTGCTGAAATATGCGGGTCAATTCGACGGCGCGATCTGCGGGGATGACCGCTACACCGCGCGCGTGATCGAAGCCTGCGCGCCGCGACTCAAAGTGATCTCAAAGTGGGGGACGGGGATCGATTCACTCGACGCCTCAGCCTGCCTCAGTCATTCGGTGACCATTGGTCGCACCCCCAACGCTTTCACCACTCCAGTAGCGGATACCGTCCTCGGCTACATGCTCGCCTTCGCCCGCCGCCAACCATGGATGGACGCGGAAATGAAACGCGGCAAATGGGAAAAGATTCCAGGCAAGTCGTTGAGCGAATGTACGCTTGGAGTCATCGGTGTCGGCAACATCGGCAAAGCGGTGACTCGCCGCGCGCGAGCCTTCGGCATGAAAGCGTATGGCAACGACATCGTAAATGTTGACCACGTTTTTGTTTCCGAAACTGGAATCGAAATGACGAGTCTCCACTTTCTACTTTCGAACTCTGATTTCGTCTCCATCAATTGCGATCTCAACCCAACCTCCCGTCACTTACTGAACGCCGACACATTTGCATTGATGAAACCAACCGCAGTGTTAATCAATGCCGCGCGCGGACCCATCGTCGAGGAGAAAACGCTGATCGAAGCGTTGCAGTCAAAACGTCTGGCAGGAGCCGCATTGGATGTCTTCGAAGTCGAGCCGCTTCCGCTGGATAGTCCGCTGATGAAAATGGACAACGTCATGCTCGCCCCGCACAACTCCAATTCCAGCCCCGCCGCATGGGAGCGCGTGCATTGGAATACGATCAAGAATTTGGTGGAAGGATTGGGGATGCCTTTTTCGTACACGGATTTCACGGACGACACGGAAAGAACTTAAACTTTGATGTTACGCACCGTTCCGCAGGCTTGTCTTGAGCCTGTCGAAGGGATGAAAGATGAGAGAGGAAAGATGAAAGAGGAAAGAACGGTTTTAATTACTGGCGCGGCGGGCGGGATTGGTCGCGCTACTGTTTCGCTTTTCTCTGAAAAAGGCTGGCGCGTTATCGGCGTGGACAGGTCGGAGTTTGGTGATGATTTTCCAAAGAACGGCTTGTTCATTCGATCTGACATTTCACATCCCGAAGATATGCAAGCCATCTTCGAGCAGGCGCATCGGTTCACAGAATCTCTCGACGCATTGGTGAATAATGCGGCTGTTCAAGTTGCAAAGCCGATCATTGAAACAACTGTTGAAGAATGGGACGCGGTGATGGCTTCCAATTTACGGTCAGTGTTTTTAGGAGTCAAACTGGCGCATCCGTTGATGAAGACAGGCGGCGGCGCGGTGGTGAATGTTTCATCCGTCCACGCGATTCAAACGTCGGCGAATATTGCCGCGTATGCCGCGTCGAAGGGCGGACTGCTCGCCCTCACACGCGCGATGGCGATCGAGTTCGCGCCCGATAACATCCGCGTCAACGCCATCCTCCCAGGTGCGGTGGATACCCCCATGCTCCGCGCGGGGCTGGGACGCGGTCACGTTGGTCATGGTGATGTGCAGGAGAGGCTCGATAACCTCGCCCGCAAAACGGTCAGCGGAAAAGTTGGCAAGCCCGAAGAGATCGCTCACGCGATTTATTTTCTCGCAGATAACGAACAATCCTCTTTTATGACAGGTCAAGCGTTGGTGGTGGATGGGGGAGCGACGGCGAGATTGAGTACGGAATAACTTTGAAAAGGATGAAGGCTGAATGATGAAGGATGAATGAGAACCCAACATCTTTCCTCTTTCTTCTTTCTTATGAAACAAGCCCTCAAGCAGATCATCCCTCTACCTCTCTGGCAATTCACTCGTAACACGTATGACGGGCTACGGCGTATTCCTGAGCTTCCCGCCGCATATTTCCACCCCTGGCGGCGGGAGAGCATCCGTCGGCTTGCCGCATTGAAGGATATACACAAGGGCAAGCGCGCATTCATCATCGGGAACGGACCTAGCCTCAAGCAGACTGACACAAGTAAATTGAAGAACGAGATCACGTTCGGCATGAATCGAATTTATCTGGCATTTCCTGATTGGGGATTTGCAACTACATACCTTTGCGTGACGAACTATCTGGTCGTCGAGCAATTTGTGGACGATATCAACTCACTTGCCATCCCTAAATTCATTTCGTGGCGTTCGCATCGTCATTTCAGTCCCCAATTACCAATTACAAAATTGCCCACTTTCGTTTACACGACTTACACGGGACCGAAATTCGCTTACGATGTTCGTGGGCGGGTGTGGGAGGGAGCGACTGTGACCAATCTCGCGCTTCAGCTTGCGTTTCACATGGGTGTCGAGAAAGTCATCCTCATCGGCGTTGATCACAACTTTGCCTCGAAGGGAGATGTGAACAAAACCGTCGTGTCACAGGGCGACGACCCGAATCACTTTATGCCGAATTATTTTGGCAAGGGTGTCAAATGGCAGTTACCCGATCTGGATACCTCCGAGGTTGGGTACGCGCTGGCGCGTGATGCGTTTCGCAAAGCAGGGCGCGAAGTGGTAGATGCAACGGTCGGCGGTAAATTAACGATCTTCCCGAAAGTGGAATATGGTGCGTTGTTTCAATGAACCTTGTCTCCATCATTACCCCTTCGTTCAATCAAGCGCGCTACCTCGAACAGACGATTCAATCTGTGCTTGAGCAGGATTACCCGAGCATCGAATACATCGTAGTGGATGGCGCGTCCACGGATGGATCGGTTGATGTTATCGAAAAGTACGCGAATAAGCTGGCTTGGTGGGTGAGCGAAAAGGATTCGGGTCAAGCAGACGCCATCAACAAAGGATTTTTGCGTGCGACAGGTGAAATCGTTGCATGGTTGAACTCAGACGATTATTACCTGCCCGGCGCGATTTCTGCGGCGGTGAAAGCATTTGAAGAAAATCCAGATGTTTTGTTGGTTTACGGAAATATGCTTGCCGTGGATGAACGCGGTAATTCGTTCAATGCATTGCATTACAAACAATTGACCTTGCAAGATTTGCTGTGCTTTCAGATCATCGGTCAGCCTGCTGTGTTTTTTCGGCGTGAGGTGTTGTCAAAAGCGGGGATGCTCGATCCTACTTTCCACTTTCTACTCGACCATCACTTGTGGATTCGAATCGCGCAACATGGAAGAATCCTCCACGTGGATCAAACGTGGGCGGCGGCGCGGTATCATGCCGAGGCGAAGAACCGCGCCAAAGCGGCGGAGTTTGGACGCGAAGCCTTCCGCGTTTTGGCTTGGGCGGAGGGACAGGCTGGGCTGGGCGAGGCAATTCGACCCGTGGAAAGACGCGCGCGCGCGTCGGCGCATCGAGTCGACGCGCGGTATCTGCTCGACGGCGGCAAATCCGCCTCCGCGTTGAGGGCATGGATGCGCGCGTTCTTCATCCACCCGCCGACGGCATTGGCGAGGTTGAATATTTTTGTGTCCGCTTTGTTGAATAGTTTGGGACTCGATTTTGTTCGCTCAGAATTTTTATCACGGCGTTCTCGGAAATTGAAAAGTACAAAAACGCGCTAGAGAGCGCGTTTCTACTTTCTACGGGGGATGATGTGTCCGCTCGTTGTGTTTTATAATGCGGGGACTTTTATGATGAAAACATTGATGCGAATTTGGGGCATGTTTCCGCTGTGGGTTCACACATTCGCGGCGATAATCTTGCGTCCGCGGTTTCGGGTGGGGGTTGCGGCGTTAGTGTTCGATGAGCAGGGCAGGGTTCTGTTATTCAAACACACCTATCGCAAGTTTGCGTGGGGGATTCCTGTCGGCGGGTTGGAGTATGGCGAGCAACCCGAAGAGGGAGTGATCCGCGAGTTTTATGAGGAGTCTGGGTTAACGATCAAGGTTGAGCGATTATTATTTGCCGACAGTTCCAAGTTGTTTCGGCATGTGACATTGATGTACCTGTGCAAGATCGTCGGCGGCGAGTTTCGGGAAAGTTATGAAGTTTCTGAGATGAAGTATTTCGACGTGGACGACCTGCCGCGCATGATCTTCGATGAGAAAGATTTGATACGATCCGTTCATAACAGCCTTTGGAGCGCGTCATGAACAATGTTCTACTTGTCGGTATCGGCGGGTTTATCGGTTCTGCCATACGCTACCTGCTCAGTGGGTATGTGCAACAATCCTCCAAAAGTATTTTTCCGTTCGGCACATTGACCGTCAATGTGATCGGATGTTTTGTGATTGGATTCCTATCTCAACTGGCGGAAAACCGCGGCGTCTTTTCAAGCGAAGCGCGCGCGTTTGTTTTTATCGGAATTTTAGGCGGATTCACCACGTTTTCCGCCTTCGGCAATGAAACGCTTAACCTTGCCCACGACGGCGAAAATCTGAGCGCGTTTGCAAACATTGGGTTAAACGTTTTTCTTGGTTTGCTGGCTGTCTGGCTTGGGCGAACCGTCTCTACTTTGATCTGGAGGTAATCATGCAGTTACCGGAAGAAGGCTATCTGCTCCGCATCTTCATCGGCGAATCGGATAAACATGAGGGCAAGCCGTTGTACGAATGGCTGGTGTTGAAGGCGCGCGAACAGGGACTCGCCGGCGCGACGGTTCTGCGCGGCGTGATGGGTTTCGGAGCCAACACGCGCGTCATCCACACGTTCAAGATCGAACAACTTTCAGTGGATATGCCGATGGTTGTTGAGGTGGTGGACATAAAAGAAAAACTGGAATTGTTTCTCGAAACGATTGACCAACATATCGGCGCGGGCTTGGTCACGCTCGAAAAAGCGCAAATACGTTTTTACAAGGCGGACAAAACATGAACTGGCTTGAAGTTTCCATGACAGTGGACGGCGAACTCGCCGAATCGGTGGCGGATGTGTTCGCGCGCTTTGCCCCCAACGGCGTGATGACCGAGCAGGGCGTGAAGTACAACGATGACGAAGACGCCGGCACGCCGACGGGACCGATCACCGTCCGCGCGTATTTGGAGGTGAACGACTCTCTCGAAGAGACGCGGCAAAAACTCGAAGAGTCGCTTTTTTATTTGGGGATGATCCAGCCTTTGCCGACCCCGGTCTACAAACAAATTGCCGATCAAAACTGGATGGAGGCTTGGAAGCAACATTACAAACCGATTCGCATTGGTGAGCGACTCCTCATCCTGCCAGCATGGATGGAATCGCCCGAACCGAATCGCGTAGCCATTAAGATCGATCCCGGCATGGCGTTTGGGACGGGGACACACCCAACGACGCAGTTGTGCCTTGAGCTATTAGAGTTAACCTTTAGGGAAAGAAGAAAGACGAAAGAAAGCGGCGAGTCTTTCCTCTTGCCTCTTTCTTGTATTGATGTAGGCTGCGGCTCGGGCATCCTCTCCATTGCCGCGATCAAGCTTGGCGCGGAAAAAGTTCTCGGCGTGGATATCGATTCCGAATCCATCGTCAACTCGCGCGAGAATGCGAACCTCAACGAGGTGGGGGAGGAGTTGATCCTCAGTGCGGGGTCGGTGACGGAGATCCTCGACGGCAAATTCCCATTCAAGTCCGCGCCGTTGGTGGTGGCGAATATCCTCGCGCCGGTGATCGTGCGTCTCTTCGATGCGGGGCTGGCGGATCTGATCGAGGCTGGCGGTTCGATCATCCTCAGCGGAATCCTGCAAGAGCAGAAGAAAAGCGTCCTGGAGGCGGCGCAGGCAAAACATCTGGGAATGACCGAATGGCGGCAGAGGGGCGATTGGGTCGCGCTGACGATGAGTCGCGGTTGAGTCCCCACGAAGTACCATCGTCCTGAAAGGGCGAAATGATAAAATAGCGCACAATCTAATTTCCAAAGGAGAATGAGAAATGAAACCAAATATACGAATGCTTTTTGCGATTGCCGCGCTCGCCATTGCCGCGCTGGCTTGTCAGGGATTATCAGTTGGAGGCGGACCGAAGGTTATCTTGAGCGATGATTTTTCCTCCGAACAATGGGGCACCGGTTCCGATTCCGACAGCGCGGTTGAATACGTTGGCGGCTCGTTGAATTTCTTTATCATCCGCGACCTGTATTTTGTGTGGAGCACCCCGAACGCCGAGAATTATCAAAACGCCCATATCGAAGTGACCGCCAACAATAACTCCACCGATTCGACCGGCGCGTTTGGCATCATCTGCAACATGCAGGTCACCGATGTTTCGTATTACTTCGCCATCACCGGCGCGGGTCAATATGCCATCGGCAAATCGGCTGTGGCGCAAGATGACGTCTTCCTCACCAACAATGACACCTGGCAGACCTCCGACGCGATCACATCGGGCGCATCGTCCTATCGTATCGGCGCGGACTGCGGCAGTAACGGAACATTGACATTGTATGTGGACGGCAAGCAAATCGACTCGGTCGTCGACACCACCTACACCACAGGCAATGTGGCATTGTTCGCATGGAGCGGCGAGCAAGCCTCCGGCACGAACGTTTCATTCGACGATTTCAAGATGACCGAACTACCCTAGCATCGGCTGGCAAGATGAATCCTGCGCCTTCAACGGCGCAGGATTTTTTATTTCACTTGCCGGGTTTCTGTGCTATGATTCAAACACAATGGATCGCCGCCGACTTGTCCAATACCTGCTTTTGAATGTGTTCATCTCTGCCTGTGTGACCGGCGCGATTCTGTTCTGGTACGACCGCAATTACCGACAAGCGGCTCTTTCCCCGGTTCAACCTGCCCCAGTTTCCTCAGGCGACTCTACTCCCCAGCCGACCCTCAGCCCCAACGTGGATATCCCCGTCGAGATCGTCAGCATCGTCGGCGCAGGGACGTTGACTGCCGAATCGGTTGTCGTCCGCAATGCGGGAAGTGAGTCGCTGAGTTTAGCGGGCTGGCAATTGCAAGACTCCGATAAAAACATTTTCATCTTCCCGAACCTCACATTAAATAGCAGTGGCGCGGTGCAAGTCCACACGATTGCTGGAACGAACACGGTCATTGATTTATACTGGGGCGAGACCGAACCTGTCTGGCAATCGGGCGAAGAAGCGGCACTTCTCGACCCAAGTGGAAATGTTAGAGCGGTGTATCAAGTGCCGTAGTTACCTCGGTGGTTGAGTAGGGTCGAGCGCTAGCGAGACCCGTATCGAAACCACCGTGTAAGTAGAAAAATTTTGTGAGAGCCTTGTATCAAGAACAGTAAGAGGTGAACTATGAGACAAGTTATCGTTTACTCAGGTGAAGATGGTTATTTCGTGGCGGAATGCCCGAGCCTGCCTGGATGTATCAGTCAGGGCGAGACTCGTGAAGAAGCGATTGCCAACATCAAAGAGGCAATTGCAGGTTACATTGCCGCGCTCGAAGAAGACAATCCAAGCTAACATCGCAAGCGACGGTGTTCGTACCGCAAAGTTCACTTTGCGCTTGCGTATTGCTAAATAGTTGAATCGCAAGATAAATCTTGCGGCACTGATCACTGCTCACTATTCACTGATAACTGACTTACTAAAATGACCCAAGCCCTCTACCGAAAATACCGACCCCAAGAATGGGGCGCCGTGTTGGGACAAGACCACGTCGTCACCACGCTGAAGAATGCCATCGCGGCAGACCGCGTCGCGCACGCGTATCTCTTCGCGGGTTCGCGCGGAACGGGGAAGACCACGCTCGCGCGTCTGTTGGCGAAGGCGGTCAATTGCACGAATCCCGACCCGACAAAACGTCCCGACAACGAATGTGAAAATTGCAAAGCCGTCAACGAGAATCGCTTCCTCGACCTCATCGAAATTGACGCGGCGTCCAACACATCCGTTGACGATATCCGCGACTTGCGCGACAAGATCAACTTCTCGCCGTCGCAGGGCAAGTACAAGATTTATATTATTGATGAGATACATATGTTGTCAACGGCGGCGTTCAATGCGTTGCTCAAAACGCTCGAAGAGCCGCCTCCACATGCTATTTTTGTTTTAGCCACCACCGAGATTCACAAAATCCCCGCGACCGTTCTTTCGAGATGTCAACGTCATGAGTTTCGCCGCGTGCCAGTGGATGAGATCGTTGCGAACCTCAAACACATCATCCAAGCCGAGAACATCCAAGCCGACGATGACGCGCTCATTCAGATCGCTCGCCAGTCTGCGGGCGGGATGCGTGACGCGCAGTCACTGCTCGATCAACTCTCGTCAACGGGAGAAAGGATCACGCTCGCGCTCGCACAACAAGTGCTCGGCACTGCCACGAGTCAATCGGTGCTGGATGTGCTGAACGCGGTCAACGATCACGATCCCGCGCATGGGCTTGAGTCTATTCACAAGGCGCTCGATGCGGGAGCCGATCCGCGCTCGCTGGCGCGTCAGGTCGTCGAGTATCTGCGCGGGCTGATGCTCATCCAAATGGGCAACGCGAATCAAGTCGAAGCCACGGCGGACGTGAAGAAGCAGATGCAGGCGCACGCGAAATCTTTTTCGACAAGCGATGTCTTGCGGATGATGAAAGCGTTCAACAACGCGGCTGTGGATTTGCGCGGCGGCTGGCAACCGTCTTTGAGTCTGGAACTCGCCTTGGCGGAAGTTCTCGACGATACCCCCCCTCAATCCCCCCCAAATCGGGATTTGGGGGGGACGCAAGGGGGGGTGCCGCGTCAGACCAAGCCGAAGCTTGAATCGGCTCCCCAAACGGCGACCCAGCCTCAAGTCGAGGAAGAAGCGGCTTCTCATCCAGCAGAAAAATCCGCAATCAATGTCGGCGATGTCATCAAGGCGTGGAAGCACATGTCCGCGTCGCTTCCCAAAGCGCAGGCGAATTTGTCCGCGCTGATGAACTCGGTGCGGATGATTGACGTGCACGGCTCGACGTTGATCTTGGGTTTGGCGAGCGACGTGCTGGTGTCAAAAATTGACAAGCCTGACCAGATCGAGGCGATCCAAAAGTTGATCAAGGACGAGTTCGGCGCAGACGTGAGCGTGCGCTGTGTGGTGACGAATGCCAAAGGCAAGATCCCCGCGAACGTGGCGCAAGACGGCATGGTCGCAACCGCCATCCAACACGGCGGCGAGATCGTGGATACGCAGGATTAGTTGTCTAGTCTGCTAGTCCTCTAGTCAGTTAGTCGAACGACTCAATCGTTTATTGACTTGCTGACTGTTTGACTAGCAGACTAAGAGACCAGAAGACTAGGAGACTAAATAATGGCAAAAGGATTCAACAAAGGACCACAAATGGGCGGGCAGGCGGGGATGATGCAACAACTGCAACGCCTGCAACAACAAATGGAAGTAGCGCAGGCGAAACTCGCCGAGGAAACCGTCACTGCCACGGCGGGCGGCGGCGCGATCAAGGTTGTGATGACGGGCGACCAGAAATGCAGATCGGTTGAGATCTCTCCCGATTTCATGAAAGACGCCGACGCCGAAATGTTGCAAGACATGGTTTTGTCCGCGGTGAACATGGCTCTCGACCAATCGCGCGAACTTCAACAAAAGTTGATGGGTCCGCTGGCGGGTGGGCTTCCTTTCTAAGAGAGAATTAGAGAATTGGAGAATTCTCTAATTCTCCAATTCTCTTGAGCCGATTATGCTTCTACCAGAGTCAATCCAATCCCTCATCAACGCCCTCGAACGCCTCCCAGGCATCGGACCTAAATCCGCTTCGCGGCTGGCGTTCTACTTCCTCCGCGCCACCGACGATGTCTCTGACGATCTCGCGCTGGCGTTGGCGCATCTCAAAAAGAACACTGCGTTTTGTCAGGAGTGTTTCAACATCACCGAAGCGGGACGTGAACGCTGTGAAATTTGCGAGTCGCTCAAACGCGATTCATCCGTCATTTGTGTTGTGGAAGAAGCGCTGGATGTCTTAGCCCTCGAACGCACGGCGGGTTTCAACGGGAAATATCACGTCTTGCAGGGAGTCTTATCTCCCATCGAAGGCATCGGTCCCGACGATTTGAAGATCAAGCAATTGCTGGCGCGTGTGGCGAATGGGGGAGTGAAGGAGATCATCCTTGCGACGAATCCCAGCATGGAGGGTGACGCGACCGCGTTGTACCTGCAAAATCAATTGAGACAATTCGGCGTGCATGTCACACGGCTGGCAAGAGGTCTCCCCATGGGCGGCGACTTGGAATATGCCGATCAAAATACGTTGCTGAGGGCGTTATCAGGAAGACAAGAGATGTAATAGATCGAGATGGGGATGCAGATAAATGCTGATTCGCGCTGACGAAAAGAGAGAAAAAATCTGTGTTTTTCAGCTCCTACTAGATTTTGTCTGATTACCGATGAAGTCTATTACATGGCTTTTCCATAGTCTGAGGATACTAACGCGAAGTACGCGAATGAGCGAATCGCGCGAACCGGTTCAAGAAAATTCGTGAAATTTGCCGATTCGCGCCATTTGCGTTCCACATTGATCCATTGATCAAGTGACTTTGGGAAAACCATAATCGTCATTAGATCACGAAAATAGGTTCTTGGCGTAGTTGCGCCGCGTCCAGGCAGGCGACACGCTTGGCTGGCGCATCGAACTGCTACCTGAACTTTTGTGAAGCGCCGATCGTGAGAACACTTTTCTAGTCGCTCTCTCAGCGTTCGCTGATGCGATGATAATTTTAGGCTCTTGTTTCGTTGCGCCCATGTACCAAACAATCTTGTAACGAAGGGATCAGGCACAGCCTGCCCCGATTTTTGCAATTCTGTGGAATAATTACTCTTGCTATGCTCAAGATCATTTTCACTGAAAAAACCCCCATCACGCCGTTTAACGAACCGGCGCGCGACCTGCGCATCCAAAACCAGCCGCTGTGGCTTCACCAGCGGAACGTGCTGGCGCCGTACACAACGCGCGAATTGGAGTTGTCGGCAGGTCAGCGGATGCCGCTCGAGCGTGAAGAGACGATCGTGTATCGCGATAATTTGTTTTTCGATGAGGCATATATCAAGGCGTTTCTTTCGACCGCCCGCAAAAAGAGACGACCCGTGCGCGCCGCGTTTTCTGCCGAAGACCCAGCCTTTCGCGAACACGCCCTGCCGCTGTCCAATTCCTATTCCCCGGCGGGAAGTGTGTTCCTCGCCGATCTGTGGTATTACCCGCGCGGTCCCGTGGCGGATGTGGAGCCGCTCATCGTCGATTTGGAGGCGCGCGAGGTCGGTTATTATCACGTGCCGACGTATATGGCAGACCAGAGCGGCGACCTCACCTTTCAAGTTCCGCTTCGGGCTTGTATTGCGATCGATTCATGGGTGCATGTGTTCATCGCTGATGTGGTGTACGGATTGTTTTCACGCGGCGCGCGCTTCGAAAAACGACTTGCGGAAGAGGTCGCTTTCAAACTAAAAATTCTCGGCAAGGCGTTGTATGAGGGCAGGCAGATCCTTCAATCGTCTGCGCTTGTCACTGTTGGTAAAAATTGTGTTATCGACCCCGATGCCATCATCCACGGACCGACGACCATCGGCGATAACGTCACCATCAATGCCGGGGCAGTCATCGAAAATTGCATTATTGGCAACAACGTTAATATTTCGCAGGATGTGCAGCTGATGCTCTCGGTTGTGGGGGATGGGGCGTTCCTGCCGTTCCGCGCCGCGTTGTTCATGACCACCGTTATGGATAACAGCATGGTCGCGCAAAACACTTGTTTGCAAATGTGTGTTGTTGGGCGCAACACATTCATCGGCGCGGGTTCCACATTTACCGATTACAACCTGATCCCCGCTCCGCTCCGCGCGTTGGACGGCAAGGGAAAACTCAACTACTCGAACCGCCCGGTGATCGGTAGCGCGGTTGGGCATAATTGCAGGCTTGGTTCGGGAATGGTCGTGTACCCGGCGCGCACGATCGAATCGGACGTGGTGTTGTTCGCTTCGAAGGAACGCCGCGTGATCGACAAGGATGTGCGCTACGAAGATTCGGATCATCACAAATTGAAATTTGCCAACCTGCATAAGCGAATGTACCCCCGCCCCGGCGAGGCAACTTCAGAATCCTGGTAATCTTGGTTGCCAAGCCTGGTCGAAACATGGACACGTTTGCTTTCATCATCCATCCGATTGACCCAAAACGGGATGTCAGTCGTAAATATCCATTGCTCGGAAGAATGCTGAGTGAAAAACAGATCGACTTTTTTTCCACGTTCTTTCCACCGGTGTTTGTTTCGGAGATCGGCGGCATCGTCTCGCAGGCGACGGGCAAGGAGATCAAAGGTTGGTTCATTGCCTGCCCATACACGCCGCGGCGCATGATGGAACTGCCGGAGAAAATGGTTTACAACAAGATCATTCAAACCGGGCGGTTCGCGGAGAAACTCGGCGCGCAGATGCTCGGTTTGGGCGCGTTCACGTCTGTGGTGGGGGATGGCGGCATGACCATCGCACAGGCGCTGGATGTGCCGGTGACCACCGGGGACTCGTACACGGTGATGGTGGCGGTGGATGCGATCCGTGAAGCCGCGCGCGTGATGGAGATTCCGTTTTCGGGCGCCACGGCGGCGGTGGTGGGGGCGACGGGCGCGATCGGCAGTGTGTGCGCGGAACTGCTGGCAGACGAGGTGGAGCGGTTGGTGTTGGTCGGCAGAAGCCGCGAAAAACTCGAAGGGTTGCGAGACAGACTGCAATCGAAGTGTCGAAGCGAGATCGTGGTCAGCCTGACGATGGATATCCTTGCAGAATCGCAATTAATCCTTACAGTGACAAGCGCGATCCACGATGTGATCCGCCCCGAGCACCTGCAGCCCGGCAGTGTGGTCTGCGATGTGGCGCGCCCTCGTGATGTTTCTGCAATGGTCGCGTCAGCGAGAGATGATATATTAGTCATAGACGGAGGAATGGTAGACGTGCCAGGACCCGTTGATTTCCATTTTAATTTTGGGTTTCCCCCGGGCAAGGCGTACGCCTGCATGGCAGAGACGATTGCCCTGGCATTGGAAGGTCGCTTCGAGGATTACACGCTTGGCAAACACCTCACGAGGGAACGCGTGGAAGAGATCGATGCGATCTGCAAAAAACATGGCTTCCGTGTGAGCGGGTTCCGCTCGTTCGAAAAGGAAGTCACTGAAGAACATATCGACACCGTGCGCCGCAATGCGAAACGCGTTCGCAAATTGCTCGCGGCGCGCCAGTAACTTTGGAGGCTGCTTATGGGAAAAGCCCGCCTGTTGATCGTGGAAGACGATATCGACATTGGGAACATGCTGAAGATCTTTTTTGCCGGCATGGATTTCGAAGTCGATGTTGCCGTGCGCGGCTCAGATGCGCTTGAGAAGACCAAAAACGTCCTGCCGCATTTGATCGTGCTGGATATTATGCTGCCGGATATCGACGGTTACGAGGTGTGTCGCAACCTGCGCACGAACATGCGCACCAGTCACATCCCCGTCATTTTTCTTACCCAGAAAGATGAGCGCAGTGACAAACTGCAGGGGCTGGAACTCGGCGCGGACGACTACATCACCAAGCCGTTCGACATCGAAGAGCTCAAACTGCGCGTGCAGGGCGCCATTCGCCGGGCAGAGCGTGAAAGCCTCACCGACCCGCGCTCGGGTCTCCCGGCGGGGCGGTTGATCGAGGAGCAATTACGGCGCATCATCCGCGAAAAAGGATGGGCGTTGCTCGATGCGCGCGTCAATGAGTTTGAGCCGTTCAAAGATGTGTACGGCTTTGTGGCAGGCGATGACGTGCTCCGGTTTAGCGCCATGCTGATCGGCGAAGTGGTGGATGAAATCGGCACAACCACCGATTTCATCGGTCATGCGGGCGGCGATAACTTCATTATCATCACCCGCGAGGAAAAAGCGCCGCTCATCAAAGCCCGCCTCAAAGAACGCTTTAATAAAGAAGTGCAGACGCACTATAACTTCATCGACCGCCAGCAGGGATTTATGCACGCCCCCGTCGCAGACGGCTCAACGATGCAGGTGCCGTTCATGACCATATCGGTGGGTGTCGTTTCGCCGAGCGGGCAATCGTTTGCGGACATCCGCGAAATTACCGAACTTGCGGCAGAAGCGCGCCGTCAGGATTCTGCGTAAGACACCGGGCGGAATATGCTTGTCGGGCTCGATGTAAGTTTTTGGTTGATCTCTATTGCCGCAGTACTGCTGTTGTTGGTACTGGTGGCGCTCTGGTTTCGCCGTCTGCCGGAGAATGTGCAGGTGGGGGGAGCGCTTAACCCAGCGGTAGAAATTCCATCCTCCACAAATTTAACTGAAGCGATTGTAACGGTCCAGCCGGGCGGACGGGTGGATTATCTCAACGACCTTGCGCGCGATTGGTTTGGCTTGCGAGCCGACGAACCCCCCGAACTCGAAAAACTGATTCGCAAAGCAAGACCCGCGGAAGATTTTCTCAATCTTTGCGCGACGCACGGGCAAAAACGATTGTCTGTCGGCGGAAGGCTGGTGGAGGCGACCTCGTATCAGGTGCCGGGTCCATACCCGTTGATGTTTATCGCCATGCGGGGCGTCAGCCTGGCGTCGAGCGTCGATGCGGCGCTGCCCGATTCGTCTATGCTGAAAATCATCTCGGATTTTGGCAGGGGCGTGACCGAAAGCCTCGATCTGGATTACACGATCTATTCCATTTTATTGCATGTGTCGCATCTCGTCCCGGCCGATGTTATGGAGATCAAGATCTGGGACGCGCTTCGGAAAACATTCGACACCTATGCCCTCGATCCCTCCGGGGCGTCGAAAACGATTCGCGCTTATACATCGCAATTTGGCGCGCTGACCGAAACGCTGGTTGCGCGTCGCGCTCCAATTCTTATCCCCGACATCCGCTCTGCAAACCCAGAGATGGCGCAACTGGGCGAAAAGTCGCCCGTCTTGTCGTACATCGGCTTGCCGTTATTCGCAAATAATGAACTGATCGGCGCGCTCGAATTCGGCCATCTCACAGCGGGCACACTGGGGCAACACGATCTCGATCTGTTGCAACTCGTCTCTTCGCAGGCAGGGTTCGGGATACACAACGCGCGGAAATATGCGAATGAAGTGAGGCGGTCAAAAGAATTAAGCGGCTTGGTAAACCTGACCCAATCTGTGGGCGTGACGCAGGATTACTTGAGCCTGATCAATCGTCTGATCGACAGCATTTCCCCCTTGTTCGCCGTGGATATCCTCGGTTTTCTTCTTTACGATGCCAACAAACGAACGCTTGAAGGCCAGGTTCCATTTCAAGGGTTGCCGCGTCATATTGTCGAAATTTATCGAACAACGATCCTGCCTGAAAGCCCGGCGGAAAAAATGATTCAAGAGGGCAGGCTGATCTCCACGCGTAATGCCGCCGATGACCGAACCTGGGGCGAACTTGGTCTTCAAACGATCGCGCAAGCCGCCAGTTTGCGCGAGTCGGTTCTGGCGCCGATGATCGCGGGCGATCACTTTGTCGGTTTCGTTCAAATCTCCAATCACAAACAGGCGTCCGTTGAATTCTCGGAATCGGAATTGCGCCTGATCGAGACGGTTGCCAGCCAGGCGGCGGGAATTATTCATAACTCCTTTTTAGTGGAACGCACCCGTCAGCGGGCGATCCGTTCCGATGGATTGCGCAGAATCGCCAACCTCTCCACCTCCACCGCAGGGTTGGATGAGATTGTTCAATTATCTGTGGATGAATTGGCGCGCCTGCTTCGGTGCGATCTGGTGGCGCTATTCCTTGAAGATCAAAAGACCGGTGGTTTGCAACTACATGAAAGCTCTGTTGTCGGAGTTTCCACGGAAGCAACAAGCCCGTTATTGAGGCTCCATGCTGAAGGCGTTCCCTATCGCGCCACTGTGGCAGGCACTCGGAAGTCGATCTCGACCGGGCGGTTAAGCCTCGAGCGAAATATTGCTCCGGGGTATCTGCCCCTGTTTTCTCGATTACAAATGGAATCGGTTCTTATCGTCCCCGTGACAGTGCGCGAGAAAAGCCTGGGCGAATTGATTCTCGGGAGCCGAAAAACTGATTTCTTCGGCAATTATGATCTCGAGATTGCCCTTGCCGCCGCGGGCCAACTGGCGGACGCAATTGAAGATCATTCGCGCTTCATGCAAACCGACGAGGTTTTGCGCCGCCGGGTGGAACAACTTTCTTCGCTGGCTCGCGTCAGCCGCGAACTGAATACGACGCAGGATCTCAAATCCTTGCTCGAGGTGATCCGAGACGAGGCTCTGCGGGTCACGCGCGCCGAGTGCGGCACGATCCTGTTGTTCGACTCGAACGTTCCCTCCTTCCCACCATCCGTTTTGCTGACTATCGGCTGCCCCCTCCCTTCGACATTCCCGCACATCGAGCAAACGGTGATCGAGACAGGCGCGCCTCAACTGGTTGAAGACTACACCGAAAACGGGAAGATCCCCATTCACGATGGCGTTGTCTCCGCGCTGATCGTTCCAATGCTTAATCAGGAAAAGACCGTTGGGTTAATGCACTTGCATGCCGGACAACCCTCTTTCTTCGACGCGTCCTCCCTCGAAATCGCCCAGACCCTTGCCTCGCAAGCCGCTGTGGCGATCGGCAATGTGGAACGGTTTCAAAAACAACGCGAAAGCGTGGAAGTTCTGCGCCGCCGCGCTGAAACCCTTTCCCGTCTGACAGACGTGGCGGGAGGGTTGAATTTCGAAAACCCGCTTGATCAAACTCTTCGCGCAATCCTGGTGAGCATGTGCGAAGCCACCCCGTTTGAAACAGCGCTGATCAGCGTTCTCGAGCCGGGCGGGTTATTGAGGCGGATCACCGGCGTCGGCTTCACGCCTGAAATGCTAAACGACCTGATGGCGCGCAGGCAACCGCTTATCAGTTTACAGCAAATGCTACAACCCCAGTTTCTGGTCAGCCGGTCTTATTTTATTCCTGTCGATCAAGCGCCGATCATCCCCAGCGATGTTCTCTTGGTAACCGTAAACCCCGCCTCAGGCGCGGAGCGATCCCCAAGCGCCTGGGACCCTGATGACCTTTTGATCGTGCCTCTCGAAGATGAAACAGGAAACACGTTGGGCATCATCAGCGTTGACTCGCCGCGCAACGGTCTGCGGCCCGATCGCGCCGCGATCGAAGCCCTGGAGGTCTTTGCGGCTCAGGCATCCATTGCCATTCTCAACTATGGACGATTTACCGAACTACGCAACAAAGTAGACTCGCTCAAGTCTGGGCTCGATCGTCAGGAACGCTTCATCAACCTGACGCAAAAAGACCTTCCCATCCTCCTGCGCAAAGACCTCGATCAAACCATCGCCATCCACAACCTGGACCATCGCGGACAGCGCGTGCGCGCCGGGTTGGCGATTACCGAGTCTGTTAGCCGGCAACTTGACGCTTCCTCTGCCCTTCAGGCATTGGGGCGCGAGACCCTCACGCAGTTGAGCATGTCTGTCGCCATGATCGCCGAGTCGGCGAACGAAGGTCCGCGGCTGATGGCGGTGCTTGGGAATGTGACACGCTCCACAAATCCAGAAGCGTTGTTCGGACAACGAAACCCGCTTCGCGCCTGCCTGCAAACCGGCGAAACGATTTTAATTCCCAATGTCGATGAAAACATCGAGTGGCGCGAAACGCCTTTGCTCACCGCGTTGCAGGCGAAATCCGCAATTTGCCTCCCGATCAAGATCGACAAGCGAACGGTTGCCGCCATGTTGGCGATTAGCCGCGAACCGATGCCAGCCTTCACAGGCGAGGACCGGCAAGTATATAACCAGATCGCGCGGCAAACCTCGGTCATTCTTCAAAACATTTCCCTGCTCAACGAAACGCGCAAACGCCTGCAAGAGGTGAACCTGCTCCTCGATTTCAGCCGCCAATTGCGCGGTTTAGATTCGGATCGCATCGTCCGCGCGCTGTTGGATAGCGCGCGCCGAGCCCTGCCGGCGGCGCATGCCGGTGTGGTACTCGTTTGGGATGAGCAAACGAATCAACTATACCCGCATGCCGTTTCTGGCTATGCCGATAACGACTCGATGAAGCGCATTCTCTATCACCCAGGCGAATCTCTTCCGGGGCAGGTGTTTGAGTCGCGCAAGGCGCTGCGAGTGGATGAAATCCAATTCACGCGGGACTATTTATTCTCCACGGAGAGCCAGTTGCTTTATCGACAGGCGACCGGTGGGCGTTTGCCGGTATCCAGCCTGTTTATCCCGGTCCAATCCGGCGATCAGCCTGTGGGAGTTCTTGTGTTGGATAATTTCAACACGCCTGCGGCTTTCACCCCGGAAGATGAAGCCCTGCTTCTCTCGCTCTCTCAACAAGTGGGGCTGTCTCTCCAAAACGTTCGGCTGGTGCGCACCACCCAGGAACGCGCCGCGCAACTCGGAGCGCTGACCGACGCCGCCACCTCTCTTGCCTCAAGTTTGCAACGCAACGAGCTGGTTGCCTCGCTTCTCAATCAACTCGAACCGGTTATTCCTTATGATACCGCCGCGCTGTGGCTAAGAGAAAGGGACAAACTCACTGTTGCGGCGGCGAAAGGATTCCCGGACACCGAACGCCGCCTCGGGTTGACCGTGGCTGTCGAAGATAGCGCGTTATTCAACGAGATGATTCGCACCGGGCAGGGCATTCTGGTCGGCGATGTCCGGCAAGACGCGCGCTTCCCAGCGCTTGAAGCCCCACGCCTCTCGTGGATGGGAATGCCCTTGATCTCGAAGAACGAAGTCATCGGTGTGCTTGCGCTTGAAAAATGGCAGGCGTATTACTACACCCGCGATCACATGCAGGTTGGTAAAACATTCTCCTCACAAGCCGCTGTCGCGCTGGAAAATGCCCGTCTGTTCGAAGAAAGCATCAGCCGCGCCACAGAGTTGGACGAGCGCTCCGAACGCCTCGGTTTACTCAACCGTTTCTCCTCCGCCTTAAGCGGGCTTCTCGATGAAGGCAGAATCTTTCAATTGACCGCGGAAGAATTGCTGGCGGCTATGTTGACGCCTCGCGTTTCAGTTGTGACATTCGAACGCGGGAGCGCCGTGTTGAAGTATGACCTGCCTCGCTCGAAATCGAAACTGCCAGCCAAACTTCCCGACGCGCCGATCTTCCATCGTTTGAAAGAATCGCTGGGCGTCTTCACAACCGATGCCGTTGAGAACGAAGCCGACCTGGCTCCGTTGAGCGGTTTTCTCGGCTCCCGGACAAAGGCGCTGTTGATCCTCCCCTTGGTGAGCGGGGCAAGCCTGCGCGCCCTGGTCTTTGTGCATCAGGGAGAGTCGATCCGCTTCAGCGTAACAGAGATGGAATTGGCTCGCACCTTGACCACTCAGGCATCCATCGCGCTCGAGAATGCCCGCTTGTTCCAAGCCACGGTGTTTACCGCGGAACGCTTCTCGATTCTGAACAAAGCCAGTTATGAAGTTGGGGCAAGCCTCGACCCGGAACAAATCTACACCGCAGTGCATAAAGCCGCGCAACAGTTAATGCCGGTGGAATCTTTTGTGATCAGCCTGTTGGACGCGGAGACAGACGAGATCGAGGGCGTATATCTGGTGGATGGAAATGCCCGGTCGCCCTCCGTCCGCCTGCCCCGCTCGGAGGGGTTGAGCGGTCGCGTGATCTCCACCGGTTTGCCTTTATTGTTACACGGCAGGGAGAACGTGGAAGCAATGGGCGCTGTGATCTATGGAAAGCCCGATGTGCCTGTCTCGATTCTTGCCGTGCCGATGACCCTCGGTGGAAAGACCGTAGGGATGCTTTCCGCGCAAAGTTACCAAACGAATGTGTATACCCAGGAGGATTTACAAATCCTTAGCACCCTGGCGAATCAGGCTGTGGTTGCCATTCAGAACGGACGATTGTTCAAAGAAACACAACGCCTGGCTGAGGAACTTGAACTCCGCGTGGTCGATCGTACGGCGCAGTTGCAACGCGAGCAACAAAGCACCGAAACGCTATTGCGAATCCTTACCGAGGTTTCATCCAGCCTCGATCTGGACCGGGCGTTGAATCGAACCCTTGCCCTGCTCAACGATGCCGTGGGCGCGGAACAAGGCACCATCATGCTGGTCAGCGCTGAAGATAACCTGTTGCATTACCGCGCCGGGTATGGGTACCTCTCTGACCGGGTCACGGCTGAGGGACGCGGTTTTACTTTGAAGGTCGGCGAAGGTTTGGCAGGCTGGATCGTCAGACACCGCGAGCCTGCCCTCGTCAATGACCTGTTCTTGGATGATCGTTGGGTAAAAACCGCCACAACCGCCCGCGAGCACCGCAGCGCCATTGCCATGCCGCTCCTCGTTGCCGAGGATGTGATCGGTGTGCTCATGGTCTATCACCGCAAACCCCATTTTTTCAACGCCGAAATGCTGAGCCTGGTCAAAGCCATTGCGGGCCAGGTGGCGGTCGCCATCAACAATGCCCGCTTGTATGAATTGATCCGCGACCAGGCGGAGCGTCTTGGGAGTATGTTGCGGCGCGAGCAGGAAGATGCCAGCCGTTCGCAAGCCATCCTCGAAGCGGTGGCGGACGGCGTGCTGGTGACCGACCCGAACAATCGTATTTCATTCCTCAATCAATCGGCCGAGGATATTTTGAGTTTGGAATCTGGCAAAGTGATCGGACAGACGTTGGATGTCTTCGGCGGGTTGTTCGGGAAATCCGCCGCTTCGTGGATGCAAACCATCAACAACTGGTCCGAATCGCCATCCTCGTACCATGCGGGCGAAACCTTCGCAGAGCAATTGGTGCTTGAAAACGGCTTGATCGTTTTGGTGCATCTTGCGCCGGTGATCCTGCAAAACGATTTTCTGGGAACGGTATCCATCTTCCGCGATATTACGCATGAAGTGGAAGTAGACCGCTTGAAATCCGAGTTTGTCGCCACCGTCAGCCATGAATTGCGCACGCCCATGACCTCTATCCGCGGTTACGTAGACGTCCTGCTGATGGGGGCGGCGGGCGCCCTGAACGAGAACCAGACCCACTTCCTAAAGATCGTGAAAGGCAATACCGAACGCCTCAATATCCTCGTCAACGACCTACTCGATATTTCCCGCCTCGAATCGGGACGCGTCACCCTTTCACCCCAGGCGCTCGACCTGCGCGAGGTGGCGGAAGATGTTATCGGCGATGTGTTGCGGCGCTCGCAGGAGGAGAACAAGCCCATCGCGCTTTCACTGGATGCGCCGAAAAAACTGCCATACGTATTCGGCGATGCGGAACGCGTGCGCCAGGTCCTTGCCAACCTGGTGGATAACGCCTATCACTACACCCCGGAGAATGGGACGATCCTCGTTCAACTCCACCCATCTGATGCGGGAGGCGAAGTGCAGGTCAATATCAAAGATAACGGCGTGGGGATCGCGCTGGGCGACCAGCCGAGGGTCTTTGAACGCTTTTATCGTGGCGAACATCCGTTAGTGCTGGCAACTCCGGGAACCGGCTTGGGTCTATCCATCGTCAAAGAACTTGTGGAAATGCACAAGGGACGAATTTGGGTGCAAAGCGCGGGTCTGGATGGCGAAGGGAGCACGTTCTCCTTCACGCTTCCGGTATTCAAGAATTAATGAGGCTTGTATGGCGAAGATACTAATTGCTGAAGATGAACGCGATATTCGGGATTTGGTTGCCTTTACACTGCGGTTTGCGGGTCATGAGGTGATTGCCGCCACCAACGGGGAGGAAGCGGTGGAGCTTGCGCCAAAGATCAACCCGGACTTAATTCTCATGGATGTGCGTATGCCGCGCATGACCGGTTACGAAGCCTGCAAAATCATGAAGACCATGCCGGGCATCAAAGAAGTTCCCGTGGTGTTCCTCACCGCGCGGGGGCAGGAATCGGAAATCCAGCAGGGGCTGGGAGCGGGAGCCGAAGAGTACCTGCTCAAGCCGTTTGCGCCCGATCAACTCACTGAGCGCGTGAAAGCAATCTTGGCAAAATTCGGAAAATAATTTGAGCGCGATTCTTCTCGACGGTTCGATTGTGCATTACGAGGTGCTCGGGCGGGGACGCCCGGTCATCTTTCTGCACGGTTGGGTGGGCTCATGGAAGTATTGGATTTCCTCCATGCAAGTCGCATCCACATCGTATCGCGCCTATGCCCTGGATCTGTGGGGGTTTGGCGATACCGCCCATGTCGAGACAAACTTCACACTGACCCAACAGGCTTCATTGATCGACCGTTTCCTCATCGAAATGGGTATCGGCAAGGTTGCCCTGGTGGGTCATGGTTTGGGTGGGTTGGTGGCGTTGTGCTATGCCATCAACTTTCCCGGCAGTGTGGACCGGGTCATGACGATCAGTTGCCCGCCCACCATCGAAGGCGTAAACCAGCGTTTGCAGACCTCCGCGCCCGGCGACTTGGTCGACTGGCTGTCGAATCGCACAGCGGAATCGACAGCCGCCCTTGCAGACGCTCCAAAAGCCAACGTTCAAGCTGTTACCGCCTCCTTGAAGGGACTCCAAGCCGACAATCTGTACCCGAACTTCCGCATTCTCAACATCCCCGCATTGTTTGTGTACGGCGAAACCGACCCGGCGATCAGCGTTCCGGAGGAGAGCGCGGTAACCTCCACGTTGATTCACCAGATCGTCCTTGAAACGTCCGGGCATTTCCCCATGCTCGATGAATCGGTCAAATTCAACCGCCTGCTGACCGATTTCCTCGCCCTCGAATCGGGAGCCAGCCCCAGCGAACTCCAATTGAAAGAGGAATGGAAACGCAGGGTTAGATGATTTGGAGTCGCTCAGCTTGCTGGGCGAAACTTCACTGATCTTCCATAGTTCAACTGCGGAATACCAAAACGTAGTAACAACTTCAGTCGTTTGTTGTGTTGTTCGTTCAACAGTTTAATTG
This sequence comes from Candidatus Defluviilinea gracilis, assembly GCF_057138825.1. Lineage (NCBI taxonomy): Bacteria > Bacillati > Chloroflexota > Anaerolineae > Anaerolineales > Candidatus Villigracilaceae > Candidatus Defluviilinea > Candidatus Defluviilinea gracilis. The sequence goes on along the minus strand of NZ_DBNHEF010000081.1, from coordinate 44,879 downwards.
TTGAATAGCATAGCGTAGTAACGACTTCAGTCGTTATTTTCATATTAATCCTGTTCGTTCCGCAGTTCAACTGTCGAACAGCATAGCGTAGTAACGACTTCAGTCGTTATTTTCATATTGACAAAATAACTCACAAGTTTTATAACCATCTCAACAACTGAACGGGGCGTCCCACGATGCGGGACTGAGAGGAGCGAGCCGCGCTCAACCCGAATTACCTGATCCAGATCATGCTGGCGGAGGGACTTCTCTATTGAACCAAACATCCTCCGCTGAGAGGATGTTTTTTGTTTCCCTCGAATCCCCCTCTCCCTGTGGGAGAGGGCAGGGGTGAGGGAGAAATCTAACTATGCACCGCATCCTAATTTTCGCCAACGGCGAACTACCCGACCTCGAAAAAGCCCGCGCTCTCCTGCGCCCCGACGACTTCATCCTCTGCGCAGACGGCGGCACGCGTCACGCGCTTGCGCTGAACCTCGAGCCTAACCTTATCATCGGCGATATGGATTCCATTGACCGCGCCGAATGGAAAACACTTGAAGAAAAAAATATCCCCATCGAACTCTTCCCGCGCGACAAAAACGAAACCGACCTCGAACTCGCCCTCCACAAAGCCATCGAACTGAATCCCGAAGAGATCATCATCGTTACCGCATTAGGCGGTCGCATGGATCACACCCTAGCCAACATCGTTCTCGTCTCCGACCTTCGACTTTCGACCTTCAACCTTCAACTGGATGACGGCACCGAACACCTCCAATTTTGCCGCACCCAAGCCGAAGTCCGCGGAAGAAGCGGAGACATCGTCTCGTTGATTCCGTGGGGCAGTCCCGTTCACGGAGTCCAAACCGAAAACCTGAAATGGCAACTCAAGGACGAAACTTTATTTCCCGAAAAAACACGCGGCATCAGCAACGAAATGACCGCCGACACCGCCTCCATCAAAATCGAATCAGGCTTGCTCCTCATCATCCACCATCGCCAATCTCTAGTTTCCAATCCTCCAATTCTCAAAGGTTAACCTATGAAACATCTCCACTTTCTACTTTCCTCTTTCCTCTTTCTCCTCGCGTCATGCACTCCTCCATCCCCCGCCACCCTCACCATCATGACCCACGACTCCTTCGCCGTGAGCGAAGATGTAGTCAAAGCATTTGAAGACGCCAACAATGTGAAAATTATTTTCCTCCCCAGCGGCGACGCAGGCTCGATGCTCAACAAAGCCATCCTCACCAAAGACGCGCCGCTTGCCGACGTGATGTTTGGTGTGGACAACACCTTCCTCTCGCGCGCGCTCGATGAAGATATTTTTGAACCGTACGTCTCGCCTGAATTGCAAAACGTCACCGACGAATTCAAACTCGACTCCTCGAACCGCGCCACTCCTGTGGATTATGGCGATGTCTGCATAAATTACGACAAAAAATATTTTGCCGAAAATAATTTGGCAGTGCCGCAAAGCCTCGAAGAGTTGACTAAGCCCGAATACAACGGTTTGCTCGTTGTTGAAAATCCCGCCACCTCGTCAACGGGACTCGCCTTCCTGCTTGCCACCGTTGCCCACTACGGCGACTCGTTCACCGACTATTGGCAGGCGCTGAAAGATAACGGCGTGGTTGTCGTGGACGGTTGGGAGACCGCCTACTACACCAACTTCAGCGGCTCCTCTGGCAAGGGACCGCAACCGATGGTCGTTTCGTACGCCTCCTCGCCCGCCGCGGAAGTGGTCTATGCCGAGACTCCACTGGACGATGCCCCCACCGCCTCCGTGGTCGGACCAGACACCTGCTTCCGCCAGATCGAATTTGTCGGCATCCTCACAGGGACGAAGAACCGCGATCTCGCCGAAAAATTTGTAGACTTCATGTTGAGCCAACAATTTCAAGAAGACATGCCGCTTCAAATGTTCGTCTATCCCGTGAATCCAAATGCAGTTCTTCCCGAAGCGTTCCTCAAGTATGCGCAACAACCGACACAACCCGCCACGCTATCTCCCGCCGGTATCGCCGCCAACCGCGACGCATGGATTCAAGCGTGGACGAATGTGGTGTTGAAATAATATGTACGCACGTAGACAAGTAGACACGTACACAAGTAAACAGGGCTTCCTTGTTTACCTGTATACGTGTTTCCGTGTATACCTGTCTACCTTACCCCTCTGGCTCCTCCCGCTCACTTTCCTCGCCCTCGCCTTCTTCTTTCCTCTCTCCAAAATCCTCGCACTCACATTCTCCCCTTCAACATTCACCCCCGAAAACCTACGCAACACGCAACACGTAGTACTCTTCACCTTCTACCAAGCAAGCCTCTCCACCCTCCTCACGCTCCTCCTTGGCGTCCCCTCCGCCATCCTCTTTGCCCGCTTCAACTTCCGCGGCAAGACTCTCCTTCGCGCTCTCACCGCCGTTCCCTTTCTCCTCCCAACTGTCGTAGTCGCCGCCTCCTTCAACTCCCTCCTCGGTTCGCGCGGACTACTCAACACAATTCTCCAATCCTCTAATTCTCTCTTTCATCCTTCATCCTTCCTCCTTCATCCTTTCATAGCCATCCTCCTCGCCCACCTCTTTTACAACACCACCATCGTCATCCGCATTGTCGGCGCCGCGCTCTCCAACCTCAACCCCAAACTTGACCAAGCCGCCCGCACCCTCGGCGCCGACTCGCTCCGCGTGTGGCTCAACGTGACTCTTCCCCTTCTTCGTCCCTCCATCCTCGCCGCCTCGCTCCTCGTCTTTCTCTTTGACTTCACATCCTTCGGCGTGATTCTCCTCCTGGGCAACTCGCGACTCTCCACCCTCGAAACGGAGATCTACTTCCAAGCCGTCAGACAATTCAACCTGCCCCTCGCCGCGCTCCTCTCCATCATCCAACTCCTCTGCACCCTCACCGTCTCCATCCTCTACTCCAAATACGCAATACGCAATACGCAATACAACCCACACCCCACACCTCCCCTCAAACCAAAATCCCTCAAACAAAAACTCTACGTCGTCCCCCTCTGCTCACTGCTCACTGTTTACTTTGCACTCCCTCTCGCCTCCCTCCCATTCCGTTCCCTCACCCGCCTCGAAGCGGACCGTGGTCAACGCGGCGAAGTCCAATACGGATTCACCACCGACTATTACAAAGAACTTTTCATCAACCGTCGCGGCTCCGTATTTTATGTTCCCCCGTTTCAAGCGATCCTCAATTCCCTCACGTATGCCCTTGCGACAACAATTCTCTCAATTCTCCTAGGTTTTCCCGCCGCATTCGCGCTCGCGCATCCCACGCGCCTCGAAAAGATCCTCGATCCCCTCATCATGCTCCCTCTTGGATCATCCGCCGTGATGCTCGGGCTGGGATTCATCATCACGTACGGCAGATGGCTTGCCTCGCCGTGGCTTGTCCCGTTCGCGCACACACTTGTCGCGTTGCCGTTTGTCATCCGCACACTGCAACCCGCGATCGCCTCCATCCCGCAGAGATTACGTCAAGCCGCCTCAACTCTAGGCGCGTCGCCCCTCGACGTGTGGAAAAATATTGACCTCCCGATTCTCCGCCGCGCAACCCTCGCCGCCGCCACGTTCGCGTTCACCATTTCCCTCGGCGAGTTCGGCGCGACCCTTCTAATCACGCGCCCCGAGTACCCAACCATCCCCGTCGCCATCGAACGTTTCCTCTCGCAACCTGGCGGTCTGAATTACGGTCAAGCCATGGCGATGGCGACCATCCTCATGGCGCTCACCACCGTCAGCATTCTGATCATCGAAAAATTCCGCCTCCCATACACAAGTGATTTCTAAATACGAAGTACCCATGCTCACCCTCACCTCCATCACCAAATCCTACAACAACAAACCCCTCCTCCAAAACATCACCTTCACCGTCGCGGAGGGGGAGACGGTCTGCCTCCTCGGCGCGTCGGGGAGCGGCAAGTCCACACTCTTGCGGATGATCGCTGGACTCGAATCGCCCGACTCGGGATTCATCTCCTTCGGCGGACTCGACCTCGCCTCGACTCCGCCTCATCTCCGCGACTTCGGCTTGGTCTTCCAAGATTACGCCTTGTTCCCACACCTCAACGTCAACGACAATGTCGCCTTCGGGTTGAAAATGCGCCGCATGGGACAGGATGAAATCACCCAACGCGTAGCCAATTCGTTGGAGTTGGTCAATCTCAAAGGTTTCGGGGGACGAAGCGTAAACGATCTCTCTGGCGGAGAACAACAACGCGTCGCCCTCGCGCGCGCGCTGGCGATTCGTCCGCGCTTGTTGATGTTCGATGAACCCCTCGGCGCATTGGACAGGACTCTGCGTAAAGGATTGTTGAACGAGTTGCAGACGATTTTACAAAAAACAAAAGTCCCCGCGATCTACGTCACGCACGATCAAGAGGAAGCCTTTGCCATCGCCGACCGCGTCTTGATTTTGCATGAAGGCAACATCATCCGCGCAGGGACTCCCGCCGACGTGTGGGCGAATCCGCAGTCCGCGTATGTGGCAGAATTTTTGGGGTTGGGGAATGTGATTGAGGGAAAAGAAAGTGGAAAATGGAAAGTGGAAAGTGGGGTGGGCGAGTTTGTTGTTGAGTGCAAGCACAAACATTCAAAGGGAGAAAAAGTTTCGTTATTGGCGAGACCGTTCGAGGTCAGGAGTGAAGCGAATGTTTTGACAGGCATTGTCGCGGATGTCGTCTTCCAACAAGATAAATACAAAGTCACGCTCGATAACGGACTGTACGTCTACATGCAAGATGCGCCGAAAGTCGGGAAGAAAGTCTCGGTGAGAGTTAAGGTAGAATGTCTCGGATGAGAACAAGCGAAGCAGTCCTGCGGATCAAAGTACAGAAAAAGAATCCAGCAGGCGAGGTGGTGTATGAATACGAAGGTGACGAATTGCGCCGCGACGACACATCCATTGTGCTTGAGGCGTTATTCGACCGCGCCGATATGCCGTTCCAAGATGTGATCTTCAAACAAGGCGACCGCTTCGTGGAATATTATTACACCGACCGTTGGTACAACATCTTCGCCATCTACGGCGGGGATGATGGGCAGATCAAAGGCTGGTATTGCAACATCGGCAAACCCGCTGTGATCGAAGATGGAGTTGTCTCGTACGTTGATCTGGCGTTGGACCTGTGGGTTTCTGCGAACGGGAGGCAAACCGTTTTGGATGAAGATGAATTTGACGCGCTTGCCTTGACCGATGATCTAAGAAAGAACGCGCTGATCGGATTGGGCGAGTTGAAGCAAGTGTTCTTAAACGACAAACCTCCGCTGTGATGCGGAGGTTTGTCATTTGGTGGAAGCAGTCTAGAATGTGCCGAAGATTTGGTCGCCGTATTGGTATAGTAAACCAACGGTGATACAACAACAGCACAAAAGCACAACGACAACTGCGGCGATGATGATTGTGGTGTTATTTTTCTTCGGCTCGACGGGCATTTGGTCCATGATGGCGTCTCCTGATTGGGAAGATTTCCTGCATTATATCAGGTCGTGACGCGGTTCGCGCGGCGGTATAGCCAATAGATGATGAACGCGCCGACCACGATGATCAGCGTGCCGATGAGGATCGGCAGGATGATGGCGACAATGGACAGCACGGTGGAGATGATATCCTCCGCAATAGACACAGGGACGTTCCCCGCGCCGCCGGTGGTTGCTGTCACTGCTGGGCGGAGCGCGCCTGCCTTGGCGACGTGCACCGTCCCTGCCACGAGCAGACCCGCCGCCAATGCCAGCACGGGACTGACATCCGTCACCACGTTTGCGCTCGCGGCGAAGGCGATCGCCCCCGCAGTAGGGCGGATGAAGGTTTGAATCACGTCGTTGATGTGGTTGACCGCCGGCACTTTATCTGCCAGCATTTCGATGATGACCAAGACGCAAAGCATGAGGATGATCCATGGATTGGACAGCGTGTCCCATGGTTGACTCAGGTTGAGCAGATTCGTATAACGCGCCACCAGCCCGACGATGAGCAGGGGAATGTAGGCGTTCAATCCTGCGCTTGCCGAAAGCCCAAAAGCAGTGAAGATTCCAGTTAGTAGTTCCATAAATTTCTCCTATTCCATGTGCGTAGCAGAGCGCTCTCCAGCGCTCGTTGGTCAGCCAAAAGCGTAGATCAACCCAAAGGGATGCCTCCCCAGGTCCCCGTCAGGTTGAAGCGGAGCAGGTCAATTGCCGAGATCATCAAAAGGGCGAGAGTCAGCCCGGCGAGGAAGGGCATCCACATTTCGTTGAGTCGGTGGAACGCGTTTTCCTGCCGCATGATCATCAGCCATGTCATGGTGAAGACGATGGTGAGCAGGGTGAGGACGCCGAGCGCGCTGAGGATGGCGACAGGATAAAGAACGAGCGGGCTGTCGGTGAGGATGAGCAGATCGACCAACAAGATAATGCCGACCAGCATGGCGAGTTTTTTCCAATCGAGCGCGCGTTCGGGGCTTGTGGTTTTCCAAACGGTTTGATTGAAGGCGGGGAAGAGGATCGAAGCGAGCGCGATGCCCATGCCGCTGCCGGTGAGGAGCCGCAGTGTGGCGTTCGGGATATACAGGTTGGGAATATTTTTGAAGGCGTCGGGGGAGGTCTGTTTGAGCAAATACAGATAGGAGTTCGATCCGTCCAGCCCAAAGGCGAGGAAGAAAAGGATGAGCGGCGCGCCAAGCCTCCAACCGGGAAATCCGCTTTTCTTCCCGCTGGCAAACGCGAAGAAGATGAGCGAGATCGCCGCGGCGTTGAATTCACCGGTGCAGCGCGCGCACAATGGAAGTTGACGGTCGCCGATGTGGAAGGAGCGCTCGCTGATGCGATGACAGACCGCGTACCCGATGCCGTCCGCCTTGCCGAGCAGACCGGGAGGCGCGATAAAGAACCACGCCGCGAAGGCAAACATTGCCGCGATGGGAAGCATCCAGCGCAGAAGATTTTGAAATTTGGGTTGAGTCGTTACCTGTTCCATGGCGTTCATTATATGGGGATATACGTCTGCTTGCAAGAAGGGTTGCCCGGTTTTGCATGGCTTGCGCAAAGTTGGAATATTCTTAACGCGAATGCCGCAAATGAGCGAATTGCGCGAATTGTATTCGGAGTCACGTAAAGCGGTTTGCCGTAGTAACGACTTCAGTCGTTTTTTGCGGGAGAAGGGACTGAAGTTGCCGGTAGGATGCCGGCAATCATGGTCACCCGGAACAATAACCTTTTTACGCAATTCGCGTTCAGTTCGTATTGAACTCTGGAGTATCATTGGCGTTATAGGAGACAATCAATGAAGCGAATCGGAATCCTCACAGGCGGCGGCGACGCGCCAGGGCTTAACGCGGTCATCCGCGCGGCGGTGAAGACCGCTATTTATGAATACGACAGCGAAGTGTTGGGAATTCGCAACGGCTACGATGGGTTTATCGAAGCGGACGGGATCGTCCCGCTCAGTATCGATTCGGTGCGCGGACTGCTCCCGCGCGGCGGCACGATCCTCGGCGCGGCGAATCGCGGCAACCCGTACGCGCGCAAGGTGATCCGCGATGGCAAAGAGGTGATGATCGACGTTTCAGACGAGATTATCAAGGGAATCAAACGCCTCGAAATGGACGCCCTGCTTGTCCTCGGCGGCGATGGGACTTTGCACATCGCGCATGAACTCTGCAAGAAAGGCGCGCCGGTTATCGGTGTTCCCAAAACCATAGACAACGACATCAGCGGCACAGAGTTGACCTTTGGTTTCGACACGGCGGTGAACACCGCCACCGAAGCCATTGATAAACTGCACACCACCGCCGAAGCGCATCACCGCGTGATGGTGCTTGAACTGATGGGGCGCGACGCGGGTTTCATCGCTTTACACGCGGGCGTGGCGGGCGGCGCGGACGTGATTCTGATTCCAGAGATTCCCTTCACATTTGAATCCATTCTCGCCCAGGTGCGTCAGCGCGTGCAGGATGGATACTTGTTCAGCATCATCGTTGTTTCAGAGGGAGCGAAACCGCAAGGCGGGGAACAGGTCTTTTCGCGCGGCGGCGATGAAATTTACGTTCCGCGCCTCGGCGGGATTGGTCTGCGCGTGGGCGATTACATCGAAAAGCACGGATACGAATCGCGCGTCACTGTGCTTGGTCATTTACAACGCGGCGGCTCGCCGACTCCGTTCGACCGCTGGCTTGCCACCCGCTTCGGCGCGGCGGCAGTCCGTTTGGCGGCGCAGGGAAAATTCGACCGCATGGTCGCGTTACGCGCCGGGAAGATCATAGATGTTTCGTTGGAGGAAGTCAACGCAACCGCAAAACGAGTGGACGTCAACGACGACGCCATCCTTACGGCGCGCGGCATGGGCGTTTCATTTGGCGACGAATAGCCCCTCCCGCCGCTACGCGGCACCCTCCCCAAATACGACATGAAATAATTTGTATGCAAACAAAATTATATTGTCGTATTTGGGGAGGGCTAGGGAGGGGTACCACAACGCCGCCCTTTCGGACGGCGTTGGTGGGGCGCTGTGGCTCCTTGACTTACTTGAGGAGGGATGCCACAGCGCTGGGTTTGTTACTACTATCCATGTTAGACATCACCTCCTCCTTTCTATAGGATGGCGATTAATTTGTGTGTTCCCCTGAATGAATGTCAGCAGTATGTCACACTTCAAAAGTAATGTCAATGGGCGAAAACTGCCTCTTACCAAGTTGTAATTTTCCAAACCGATGTCATTCTGAGCCGCGCTCTTGTTCTTTGCGGCGAAGAATCTCTCTCATGGAAAGCGAGACCCTTCGCTAACGCTCAGGGTGACATGTTTGCCAAATTCTGATAGTAATTGAGAGCCTCCGCAAGCGCGGCAAGGCTATGCTTGGCAAAATTTTTCTGGAGGCTGCGCATGAAAACAAATCCAAATCGATTCTGGTTACTCGTCATCCTGCTTGGCTGGGCGTTCGATTTTCTTTTTTGGGAAAAGCCCGCGGGTATCAACTTCATCTTGTGGGTGACTCTTTGTCTTGCGACGGGAATCTACCTTTTGCAGACGGACGGGCTTCGCCTCTCTCGCAGGGGAGGTCTGCTTCTGCTCCCCGTCCTTTTTCTTTCACTGACAGTTTTTCTCCGCCGCGAACCGCTGACGGTCTTCCTCTCCGTTGCAATGACTCTCTTCCTCATGGGCGTTTTCGCGCTCACCTACCTCGGCGGCAACTGGACGCGCTACCGCATCTTCGATTACCTCTTCGGGTATTTGACTCTTCTCGCGAGCATGATCGCCCGTCCGCTTGGGTTCAATGCCGAAGTAAAGCGCGACCAGCCGTCCCTGAGTGAGAAGCGGACTTCTCCGCTTTGGTCCATCCTGCGCGGAGTGGTCATCGCGTTGCCCGTCATTGCCATCTTCGGCGCGTTGTTGTCCTCGGCTGACCTTGTCTTTGCAAAACGATTTGAAGAATTCATTGACCTGTTCAACATCGAGAACCTGCCTGAATATATTTTTCGGCTGGTGTACATTTTGATTTTCGCGTATACCATCGCGGGCGCATTCTTGCACGCCGCGCAAAAATCGGACGACAAGGTGGAGGAGAAGAATCTCGTCCCGCCGTTTCTCGGTTTCACCGAGTCTGCCATCGTGCTGGGAAGTTTGACCATCCTGTTTGCCGCCTTTGTCGCGATCCAGTTTCAATATTTTTTTGGCGGGCAGGCGAATATCAACATCGAGGGTTATACCTATTCGGAATACGCGCGGCGCGGATTTGGCGAACTCGTGGCGGTGGCGTTCTTCAGTCTGTTGATGTTGCTCGGCTTGGGAAGTATCACCAAACGCGAATCGGAAACCCGGCGGCGAGTCTTTTCGACGTTCGGCATTGTGCTGGTCGGCTTGGTGATCGTGATGCAGGTGTCGGCGTTCCAACGGCTTGTGTTGTATGAAAACGCCTATGGCTTCTCGCGCCTGCGGACGTACACGCACGTGTTCATGCTCTGGCTGGCGGCGTTGTTGATCGTGGTCGCCGCGCTGGAACTGCTGAAAAAGGAACGCGCCATCGGGTTTGCCATGGTCATGGCGTCGCTGGGATTTATCGTCTCGTTGAGTCTGCTCAACGTGGATGCGTTTATTGTCAAGCACAATATCCAACGCGAGATCAACGGATATGCTGAAACGCCTGGCGAGGGAAGCGAAGTGGAAAACACGCGCGGGGGTCGTGTCGAATTAGATACGCAATACTTTCTTGAGTTGTCCGATGATGCGGTTCCTGCGCTGGCGGGTGGTTTTCAAAATAAGGCGTTGCCTCTCATGACACGCGAAGAGATCGGCGCGGCGCTGGCTTGCCAGAGGTATGATCGTAATCAAGATGCGGAGACGACCCCGTGGCAGGGAATTAATCTCTCGACCATTAATGCCGACCGCGCCTTTGAAACGATCGAAGCCGATTTATCTACCTACAAGGTCATAGACTCTGATTCGCCGCCAATGGTGAAAACCCCCAGCGGCGAGGAAATATCCTGCTGGGGATACTACAGCGATTAACCTGTGAAGTTTTTTCTTCAAGGTCAAACAGTCCCTGCATACGCAATATGTGGGGACTGTTTGTTTACAAGAATTTTACCTCCGCATGAAATTCCTACAACGTGCCTATCTTAGAATAAACGAAATTCATCCAAAGAAAGGATTGTTATTATGTTTACGATGATACGACGTCTGTTGATTGGTATTTTTGCGCTTATCTTTGTTGTAAGTAGTTTTGGGTGTTCTTCTCCCTCGGCTACGGAAAGCCCCTCGGCTATAACGCCGCCTGCGAACACCGCAGTTGCCGCGACAATGGCTCCTCCGATCTCAACGCCAAATACGAGCGGCGAAACCTATTCGTACATTGTCAATGGGAACAACAAGCTTCCTAAACTAAAACGTCTCTTCGGTGAAAATACGATATTGACTCTGGTCGTGTACGATCTTATGGGAAATGAACTTTTCCGCATCGAAGATGTTTATCATACTTCGACGAATCTCAACGAACTTCTTGCTCCGGGCGAGTACAAGTTAGACTTTTATGATGAACACGGAACGCTTCTTGTGCCGAGTCAAGAAGTGGATGATGTGGTGACCATCAAGGCAGGTAAAGAGACCGATTCGAGTTCGCCGTCCAGCCAAAATGGTTCGCAATCCGCTGGCGGTTACACGTCAACAATAGTTACCTATGCCAATGAAAGTTCTACTGAGCTAAAGTTCAATCTTATCAAGCCAGAGACCGGTGAGAATTTCCCGGTGATTGTATGGATACATGGCGGCGGGTTTGGTCCCGGGGGGTTGAACTCTGCCGAAGGGTTTGAAGACGATTTCACTTCCGAGGGCTACGCAATTGCGGCGGTCGAATACCGAAGTATGTTGGATGGGTATTTCCCCGCTCAAGTTGAGGACTTGAAAGGCGCAATCCGTTACCTGCGCGCGAATGCTTCGCAATTGAATATTGACCCCGATAGGATTTTTATCTTGGGCACATCCTCCGGCGGATTGCTTGCATCGTTGGTGGGCGTTACGACAGACCTTCCCGAATTCGAGGGAACAACTGGAGGCAACACAAATGTTTCAAGCCAGGTTGCAGGAGTGATCGATCTCTTCGGCTCCGTCACAACCGCGCAGATTGACAGTCTCTCCCCCGACATACTCCCCCTCACCTATGAATTATTCGGTTGCTCGCCTTACAGCGATTGCCCAGATCGCGCCAAATTACCGGTTGATAATTACATCACCGCTAACGACCCGCCGTTTCTAATCATCCATGGCACCGACGATCAAACCGTTCCGTATCAAGAATCTGTTGAGTTATCGAATCTTCTTGCCGCTGCTGGCGTCCCAACGACATTCGTAACCGCGGAAGGATTTGGCCACGACAAGGATGGCATTATCACAGCGTATTTCGACGCCATCATTTCGTTTCTTGAAGGGATTAATTAGGCTTCGCTAAGCGCTGTTGCAAGTCGTTTGCGAGGTATCGAATCAGCAACCCATAAAACACGATGATGAGAACCAAGATCCATGGAACATACAGGATCGGGTCGGTGAGGATGTACACGCGTTCGTAGATCACGCCGTATCCCAACACCAGTACGCTCGCCAGTCTCCAGACGTCCAATATGGCGTAGGGAAGAAAGAGCGCCCATAGAGCGGCGCGGACCCATGATTGTTTGACGACTGTGAGAAGGTAAACGAAAATTGGCAACGCCAGTGAAATCTCCCATACCATATTCAGCCAGATGAAGGCGCCGAGGTAGAGCGCGAATCCGAGCGCGAGCGCGGTTTCGGGCGTTTCGCGTCCGCTTTTTTGGATGGGGTTCCTAAGAAATTTCAACGCGACCAACCCAAGCGGGATAAGTAAGATGGCTTTTACAACCAAAGCGAGCTTCATGTTGAAGGAGTTCACGCCGAGATAATACAGGATCGTCTGCAACACCGAGTGATTGTAGCCGAAGAATGGTTTGTCTGGTCCCCACCATGGAAAATCTGGAGTAAGTCGGGAGAGGAAAGCGATGTAATCCTGATATTGCCGCGCCACGTACTCCGCGCCACCTCCCAGGATGGTGATTCCCGTCACGGCGAGATAGGCGAGGAGGGTACCCAGCATCAATCGAAGGAAGAAGCGATATTGTCCAAGTAGGAGGGGAATTCCGAGCGCGAATCCCCAGTGCGGCTTGATGGGGATGATCACTGCGCCGATCCAAAAAGAAGCCCATGGCAGGTTTTCTTCCAGCACCGCCTCAAGCCCAAAGGTGGCGAACAACGCGATGATCAGATAGATGTTGAGGATGGCGAGATCGTCCCAGAAAACGGTGAACAGGAGGAATAGCGGGAGGAGTTGCGCCCAAAGTTTTTCAGCGCCCTGTAGGTTGTATCGTTGGTACAGGCGCGCCCAGCGGTTGTAAAGCAATCCATAGGCGACCAGGTGGATGACGGTGAGCAGGGGTATCTGAATATTGAGCGGCGCGAGGAGGATAGGACTCCAAAAAAAAGCGAATACGGGCGTGTAGAGATAGTGAGTTTCGAGAACCTCGAGCGAGCCTTTGAGGTAGAGGTCTTCCCGGTCTCTGAAATGTTCTGCGGCGGGGATGTAGGCAAATTGCAGATCTGCCGCGGCGAAGGTGTCTTGCGCCAAAGCCTGCGGTGTAAGCGCCTGCGCAAAAAAGTATGCCTGCGCGCCGAAGCGAACAATGGCGTAAACGACGGCAAAGATCAATGCGGCGCGATACCGCTTTGACTCAGCCCAGCATTGGTTGATCATGGGCGTGTTAGATTTCGTCTTTAGGTTTTAACCGCGCGGCGAGGTCGCGCAATTGCCCGAATAGAATTGGTTTGATCATGGCAAAATCCACCTGGTCGCGGAGTTCCTCGGCGAGGCGGGCATCGGCGGTCGTGATCATGATCCAACTGGTGTTAAAGCGCTCGTCTTTTTTCATCACATTCAACAGTAAATCCTTGCCCGAGATATGCGGCAGGTGCATATCCAGCAGGATGAGGAAGGGCGTTGCTCCATGGATTAATCGTTCCCGCGCGGCTTTGCCGTCGAGGGCGTTTTCCACTTCGAACCCGATCCCGCGCAGCGCCTCGGCAAAGATGCTCGCCAGGTCTCTGTCGTCTTCAATGATCAATGCCAGTTTACTCATGAACTTCTCCATGCTGTTGGGTATTCCTTTGGGGCGAGGAGCGGAAAGCGGATGAGAAACACGCTTCCCTCGCCCAGTTGGCTGGTTACACTGATCTCGCCGTTCATTAACCCGACGAGTTGTTTGACGATGGATAATCCCAGCCCGAAACCGCCATGTTCGCGGGTGGCGGCTCCGTCCACTTGACGGAACGTTTCGAAAATATGCGGGATCTCGAACTCCGGGATGCCCTGCCCAGAGTCTGTCACTTCAATGCCCCAGCGTTCATCCTGGCGGAGCAATTTGACATGGACAAACCCGCGATGCGTGAATTTGACAGAGTTCCCCACCAGGTTCACAAGGATTTGTTGCAGTCGCGCCGGGTCGCCGACCAGCCTTTCGGGAAAATCGTCTTCGATCTCGCTGGTGAGTTTCAAGTTTTTATCCGCGGCGGGTTTGTCCATCAGGCTGTGCATGGTTTCGAGCAACTCGGCGGGTCTGATCGTTTGGTTGCTGATGGTGAGCTTGCCCGCTTCGATTTGCGCCTGATCGAGCAGGTCATTGATCAACGCCAGCAGGCGTTGCGTGTTCTTCATGATTCGGTCTGCCATGTTCACTTGTTTTTCATTGACGGGACCGTACACCGCCTCCTTGAACATTTCGGCATAGCCGAGGATCGCATTCAGGGGCGTGCGTAATTCATGCGACACGATCCCAACGAACGTGCTTTTGAGCCGCTCCACTTCCGCCTCGCGCGTAAAATCGCGGAAGACGATGACGGTGCCGGTATCTTCCCGCCGTTGGTCGTAGATCTGAGCCGCGCTGACCGAGAGGGTCTTATCGCCCCATTCGACGCGAAACCCGATGGGCTGGGTGCCATGTTCGATCATGGAGCCGAGGAGCGCGCGGCTGTTAGGAGCGAGGCGGGGATGTTCCACCAGTTCACGGAAGTTTTTGTTGATGATCAACTGCAAAGGAATATCGAGCATACTTTTGATGGCGGGATTCGCCATGGTGGCGTTCCACCTTTTGTCGAAAACGATCACGCCGTCCGCAATCGAGTTCAAGATCGCCTGGTTGCGTCCCGCCTCGATCTTTTCTCTGGCAAGCGATTCCGCGAGAGCCTCTGTCCGCTCTGCCACCACGCGGTCCAGGTTCAAATTGATGGAGCGCAGTTCGCTCAACGCCTGTTCGAGACTGCGAGCCGATAACCATGAGACGAAAGCGATCAGGAAAAACCCGAAGACCCCGGGAATATTGGGAGTAATTTCCAACGATACAGCCAGATACAAAACCACTGCGCCGCTTATTCCCGCAAAAATGAAACTGGAAGCCGGTGTGAGGAGAATGCTCGCCATGAAGATCGGGATGGTGAACGCGAAAAGCGTTCGTCCGCCCACGATCTGGTCGGGAGTATCGCTAAAGAGAAAAATGACGTATAAAAAAATTAGGAATAAAACAGCCGCGGCTCTACCCGATCCAAAATAGTTCACCGCGTACACGATTATCACCAGGATGAACGTGAGCGCGCTGCCCCATAAGAGAAGATAAAATTCGGCGGGGTCTACTGTGGCGGCGAAATAGATGAACGATAACATGCCGAGCAACGCTACTCCCGCCGTGCCTGCCAGCAATATGCCAAGGATCCGCCTTTTACGGGTGTCTTCAGGGTCCGATGTGGAAAAGGTAAATAAGCGTTCGATGAAGTTTTTCATAGCATCAACCAGCCAAAGCCAATGCGCTGATCACCGCGGATCGAATTACCAGGTTGGGGCTATATAAGCACTTACCGATCCATAGCGGCGGATAAGGCTTATCCATATTTTCCGACAGCCAGCGCGCGGCTCGCGTCATGGCGGTTTTAGGCACTCTCGCCGCTTTTTGGTTCCACACCCAAAGCGCCTGCGCGGCATAAGCGGTTTCTTCCGCGGTTTTTAGGTAGGCTCCCCAGGATCCATCCTTATTTTGGGCGCTCAGGATCCAATCCACCGATTCAGCGACCAGGTCATTGGCAATACCGGCGCACGCGATAATGGCATGTGATGTGGCGTAATAAGGCGATGCGTGCCACTTGTCTGCCCAGAACGGATTCGTCCCTCGCGCTTTGTGAAGAAAACGCGCAACTTTTTGCACCGACGAGTTTTTCATATCCAGCCCTGCCTGCCCGAGGGCGCCCAGCACGTGAATATTTGCGCTAATCGAAGGGTTGGCTTCCAAATCGAAACAGCGGAAGTGATCCTTCTCTTCATACGAGAGCACACTGCCCAAGTCCTTTTCGATCCCATACCTAAGCAAGGTATCGAATACCAAACTTGTATCATCGCTGTCTTTGACCGTGTACCCTGCGGCAAATCCCACGCCGCGTTTTGGAACCCAGGCATTGGCAAGAAAGTCTAAATGCGGCTTGAGTTTGGCGTGTTGCTTCAGGCCGGGGATCAGGCTCAGATTCCACAACGACCACCCGATCTCGAAGACATCGAATGGGGCAACGTTTGGAAAACTGCCATCTGGTTTCATGATGTCGCGCAAATAGGCAAGCGCGGCTTTGTCGCCTTTTTTGATGTAGGTTGCAAAATAGGCGGTGGCAGACGGGCTGACTCCCACAGAGCCGTTGCTCTCTTGCAAGTTGTCCACATCGAGCATGTGTTTGCCGTCCACGCCCGCCATCTCAGCCGAAAACGCCATGGTGACATGACGGCTGATCATGTTGTCTTTCAGGTAGGCGAGTTTCACCGCGCGTTGTTTGGATATTCTGCCCAGGATGCGGTTCGCCTGATTTTTGATTAAACCCAGTTTTTCGGCTTCTGCCACCAGGGTGGGAGCGATCATTTCGAAGCCGACAGTTGCCCCGTTTGGGTCGGAGGATAGCCCCCCCGTCGCTTCGCTCACGATTCGTTCAAGGGCGAGTTTGCCTTTGACGATCTGTGCCTTGTCCGCTTCGCGGTGGCCGCGCCGTTCCAGCGCGATCATGGCGGCGAGCGTGCAAACCACGCGGTCGTGGTAGTACATTGGCGCTGGCGCGCCCCAGGTGCCGTCGGGTAATTGATTTTTTGTCAGCCAGGTTAGGGCGTGGGCGCTGATGGATGGATCGATCTCGTCCAGACGGGCCGCCCATGCTGTGTCATAGGCCGTGCTTGCCATATGACCGGGTCCGATTTCGTTGATGAGTGTCGTGATGATGTCTGTCATGAGGTTGGTATCTATTCTGGAAACCATATGCCGAATTTCAGTTTTCCGACGCCGAACACAGAATCTTTATAGCGGCGGTAGTATTCGCGAAGTTCGTTGAGCGCGTCAGGCGTAAGTTTGGCGTAGTCGGGTTCGGGCGCGCGGCGGGTATACAGGTGATCGTACAAAATAGATCGAAGTTGATGAGCCGTCATATATGGTGATGGACTGCGCGAGAAATACAAGTCTTCTTCGCCGGTGGCAAGCAGGGGCATGTCGAACGCGCTGAATTTGTCGAAGCCGATGAATAGGCTCACCGGGGGAAGTTCTTCTCCGTAATATTTTTTTACCAGCGCGGTCTTGTCGGGTATCGCGCCTTCCGCGCGGTAATGCTCAATGGCAAGGCGGGCTATGGTTGCTGAAGCCTCGTCGGCGAAAACGCCGAAGTAGAGACGAAATGCCGAGTTGGATTTTGTCGCTTCGACCACATCCTCCATGGATTGAAGCGCGCCCGCATGGGGTGTCGCTGTCAACGCCGCGCGAAAATCTCCGTAAAACCGAACCTTCACGTTGTAGCGTTCGAAGAATTTGCGATAATTTGCGTCGGTGGCGGTGCGGATGAGTCCATCGATGCCGACGCGCTGGGTGTATTCGTCGCCGCGGCTCAAGAGTTCGCGCCCAAAGACCGGAGCCAGAATGGTTTCGATCCCATGATCGAACAGCAGCGCGCAGAGTTCGATATGATTTTGGATCGACAAATCCATGTATGTTTGAAAAAAATCGTTTTGAATCTTGCCGGCATGTTCAAGCATGAACCAACGCCGCGTGCCGTTGATGGGGAATACGCAGACTTTTGCGCCGCTCGCTTTGACGAGGACGGCAACCTCTTCGGTGGGGAGTTGGAGGAATTCCTCGAACGTGGGCATCAAAGCATCCACAGCCGGGGCAGGAATCGGGGGGTGCGACGCGCGTAGTCGCCGTAGCCGGGGAGCGTCTGCGTGAGCAGTTCCTCTTCCTGTTTGGCGGCGCGCGTGAAATCCCAGATGGCGTAGATCAGGGCGGCGAGCGTGGCGAACGAGGGGTTAACAAAAAACAGCCCCGCCGCAATTCCAAAAAAGGATGTGATGACCGGGTGTCGCATGAGTTTGTAGGGACCGGTGTCGATCACTTTGTGATCGGGTTGAACTTCGACGCGCTCGGCATAGAATTTTCCGAGATGGGCGCGCGACCAGGCGTGTAGCGCGAGCGCCTTCAGGATCAATAGGATGCCGAGGAGTTGCGCGAAGAATCCCCAGGCGGCAGTGGTGCGAAAACTCAATTGCGGGAGCAACACCGGTTGCAGGATCAGAACAGCGACGAGGGTAAAGATGAACAAGGTAAAATCCCAGGCGCGGCCTGTGCCGCTGGCGGCGCGTTGTTTGTCGTAGCGGCGGATGAGGAGGAAATCCATAGCGTAAAAAAGAAGGATGGCGAGGAACGTGAGCGCCGCTTGAATCGTTGCCGGGAACATGGGGTTCAACTTTTTGCCGCGCGCGCGAGGAACCCCGCCATGGTCACCATGGCGTGATTGGTATCTTCCAAATGGAAACCGAGCCTGCGTTTTACATCGTACGCGCCGGCGCCGAAGCGCACGAGGCGAACTTTGTGTTCGAACGCTTCCCGCAAAGCGGCGTGGAGCAGGTAGAAATATCCGCCTGGCACATCGTCTTCCAACCCAAGCGCGGTGGCGAGTTGGAAGTTGTTGTCGCGCACCACAGCGCCGCATCCGACGAGTTTGCCGTCTTTGCGCAGTTCGAGCCAGTCGCCGTCGATCATCGAGAAGTTTTCGAGTAAGCCGCGCATCCATGGGTTGGGCGCGGAGCCGTGCCAGATGGACACATGCTTGATGAGGGTGAGCGCGGTTTCCACGTCTGAAACCGACCGGTGTTTGGAGAGGACGAGTCCCGCTTCCTCCGCTTCTTTCACGCTTTTCTTGTATTGTTGGCGGTCTTTTTTGTTGCCCGATTCGAGATAGGCTTCGAAGTTGTCCCACTCCATCGGCATGAAGGTGCCGGGTTCTGAAACGGTGACGGGTTCGTAGCCATGGGGCCACGCATAGCGCAGTTGTTCGGTCAGCAGGTAATCGAAGACCAGGAATGAGCAACGTTGTTTTTTGAATTCCTCCTGCGCCGCTTGCGCGAGGGCGGCAAGCGCTTCATCGTGGAGTTCTCCGCCGGGAAGCAATAGCGCGGATGTGTCGGCGAGCGGGGAACGGCATACCAATAGCGGGCGGTGCTTTAAAATAGACGCCATGAAGTTGCGGGCAATGCTTGGGAGGGGAAGCGGTTCGTTTGTGACGCGGAACAATGCCGCGCCTCCGACCGGCGTTTTGCCATCCCAGGCGATCAAATAGGTGGCGGGGCTGTCTGCCATGGCGTGTTCGCCGAACACGTACCACGCATGGCTCTGAAAGCCGCGCCCGGCGGCGATGCGGTTCCAAATGTCTGGTTTGATGTCGTGGATGCTGTGAAAAACTTCAACTTTTAACTTTGTCATATTCGCTCCCGTGCTTTTCCATTGTACATGAGCCTATGGATTTTATCGCTGGTATTTGCCTTGCAAAAGTGAAAACCGAGAAGCATGACCGTATAATTGCGCTGGAGGTTCGTCCATGCAAAATTATACCTTTCGATTGAAATCTGGGCAGGATTTGTTCGACAGTATTCAGGACTTTGTGAACGAAAAGCAGATTCAGGCAGGGTGTGTGATCGCATCGGTGGGGAGCCTGCGCCGCGCGGTGTTGCGCTTTGCGAACAGGAATTCCTTCTCGGAGTTTGATGAATTTTTCGAGATCGCGTCCATCACTGGCACGGTGTCTGTTCACGGGTCGCATTTGCATATTTCGATTTCCGACGCGGAGGGAAAAACCATCGGCGGGCATATGGAATCGGGCTGTATGATTTACACAACAGCGGAGGTTGTGCTTCTGGCGTTCGATGAGTCGGCGTACCAGCGCGAGTTTGCGGAGGATTCGGGGTATGAGGAGTTGGTGGTTTACCACTTTGCAAACACAAAAGGCGCGACGGTCACAAAGAAAAAACGGCTCTCCCGTTTCTGACGGGATTACGACTCGCAGGAAGATTCTTTGCCACGAATTTACACGGATGTTCACGAATGTTTTAAACAATCCGTGTGAATTTGTGAAATCCGTGGCTAAGGTTTTTGGGCTTTCCCGTTAATAACGATAGAGCCGAAAAAACACAAGGAAATTGGGCGCTTTTTCCCTTTGTATACTTTGTGTCCTTCGTGGTGAGGCGGTTTTCCGTTAATTCTGGAGACCCTTATTTTTTCAGCCCCGCTAGAAATTCTTCCTCATTTCGCACTGTCTTTTGAAAGCCCAGCCTTTTGCCCAGCCGTGTGAGTTGAGGAGGGTCAACGTAGGTTGTGGCAAGAATATCTTCCTGCCCAAGCGCATCGTTGGCTTTGCCGTCGAGCAGGATGCGTCCCTGCGACATGGCGATGACGCGCTCGAAATTTTCGGCGCAAAAATCAATGTCGTGCGTGATGGTGATGATGGTTTTGCCGCGTTCTCGTAAGATTTTGATCACGTTGGCGATGCGCGCGATGTTTGCCGCGTCCTGTCCTGTTGTTGGCTCGTCGAAGATGACGATGTCTGTGTCCATGGCAATCACGGATGCGAGCGCGACCATCTTGCGCCATGTTGCGGATAGGTCGTACGGATTCGTCTCCGTTTTATCGGATAACTCGACCATTGCCAACGCCTCTTTTACCCGACGTTGAACCTGCTCCCCGCTCATCCCTAAATTTTTCGGCCCGAAAGCGACTTCGATCCCCACATTCTTAGAGAACAATTGCTCGTCGGGGTTTTGAAACACATAACCGACCCGCCGCGCCATCTTTGCTACCGAATGTTCGCGCGTGTCCCAATCGCCAATTTTTACCGAGCCAGAGGTGGGTTGAAGCAATCCATTCAGATGTTTGACCAATGTCGTTTTCCCCGCGCCGTTCTGTCCGACAATCGCAACTTGCTCACCCGATTGAATCGTGAGCGAGAGTCCACGCAAGGCTTGCACACCGGTTGGATAGGAGAACGTTAGGTTGTGGATTTCGATGTTCATGTTGATTTTGCGCAGCGGACGTTCTCTAACGTCCGCATTAGAGAATGCGGGTTACGCATTTTTGAACCCCTCCACCGCCTCATCTAATGTGACCGGCAATTTATCTTTCTTCCACAACCCGAGCTCTTTCGCCTTTCTCGCCACAGATGTGTAGCGCGAGATGCCGAATCCTTTTTCTGTCAGCAGGTCGGAGGTGAGAACGTCGCTTGGTTTTCCATCTGCAATGATCTCTCCTTCGCGTAAAGCGATCACCCGGTTTGCGAAGTTGGCGATCCATTCCACTTTGTGTTCCGCCATGATGACGGTCATGCCGCGTTCTGCCAACGCGCGGATCACGCCGAAGACTTCGCGCGTGCCGATGGGGTCCATCTGCGAGGTTGGCTCATCGAGGATGAGAACCTTGGGGCGCATGACCAGGATGGAGGTCAGCGCGACGCGTTGTTGTTGTCCGCCGGAGAGGGAGTAGGGGGAGCGATCCGCCAATTCAGAGATGCCGGTCAACTTCATCGCATCGTTCACGCGTGGGATCATTTCCTCGCGCGGCACGCCGATATTTTCCAGCCCAAAAGCGATCTCTTCGAAGACAGTGTACTTGGCGCCGCTGATCTGGTTGAACGGGTTCTGGAACGCCAGCCCAACATTCAACACCCACTCACGCAGATTCGATTTGCTTGATTCCGCGCCGGCAACTTCCACTGTGCCAGCGATCTCGCCTTTGAAAAAATGCGGAACGAATCCCGCCACTGTGTAGCACAGCGTGGACTTGCCCGCGCCGTTCGGTCCGATGACCGCGACGAACTCGCCCTCGTCCACCTGCAGGTTGATATTCTTCAATACGGGCGCGTCGGTGAGTGGATATTTGTAGGTGACGTTTTGCAGGTTTACGATAGCCACACAAATCTCCCCGCGATCAGCAGAATAGTTACGGCGATCATCCCGACCCTTGCGGTTTGCTGGGTTCGAGAATCTGGGATTTCGAGAATACTTGTTTCAACACGACTGGAGTTGAATGCGCGCGCCTCGATAGCAATTGCGCGTTCCTCAACTTCTAAAAGACTGCCGATCACCAGCGGAAGAACCAAAGGCATTAGCGCGCGAGCGCGCGTAACGATGTTGCCTTGCGTTTCCAGACCGCGCGATCGTTGCGCATCCAAAATGATATTTGCTTTGGCGACATATTGAGGAACGAGTTGAAGTGTTGACACAATGATATATGCCAGTCCGCCGGGTAGCCCTGCCTGTTTGAGCGAGATCATCAAAGTGTCTGGACGGGTGGTTAGAGAGAACAGAATAAAATTTGCCATAATATATAAAATTCTGCCAGAACTTTTGAATGCGAAGAGAGCTCCTTCCAATTTTGGCGAGAGGGGTCCAAGTTCAAACAATGGTGTCCCGCTACCCCAAAACAAGGGCTGGATGAGAAAAACAGATACGATCAGGGGCCAACTGATATTGAAAACCAATCGATACATTCTCATTGTGACCTTTCCCCAAATGGAAAGAGGCGTGATGATCGCGATCAAGATCAGATAACCCGATGCGGCGCTTGAAAACGCAAACCCGCCCAACAGAATGCAGAGCGTAAGGACGAATTTGGTAAGAGGGTTTAGTTTATGCAGCCCGCTTGCGCGGGCTGCATAAATACTCAACGAATTCATATCACCATGCGCAGATCGATTAGCGCGCTTTGAATCGCGTGGGGAGGGCGCGGAGTATGAAGAGGACGACCATGAACGATAACATTTTATCGAATGGATCAGATACGCTTCCCTGCGCAAGGACGGAAGCCCAAATATTTCCGCCGCTAGCCCTGAATGCCGCGACCAACAAATCTGTGCCTCCGCCTGTAACACCTCCGAAGACAACAGCGGCGGTGGGGGCAGAAATAATCGCCGCGACCACGCCCGTCACCAGCCCCGCTAACCCAACGTAGCCGCCATTTTGCAGTAGGAAGTAGCCGATAGCCGCTCCAATCGCAATCGCCAGCACAAAGACCACTGCATATTGCGAAACGAGGTCTCTCATGCTGGGGAAGATGGCGAAGCCTTCGCTGGTGTCAATATTGATGAAGGCGAGAACGAACATGGCGAGCGCAAAGAAGAAGACTGCGCCGATCAATACAGAAATCCAACGCGGCGATTCTTTCTCAAACACCCCACGCTTTCCGAAAAAGCCAGCCAACAAACCGATGACAACCGCAACATAGAAGAAAGGCACGGAAAACGTATTTTGAAGGGGAGGAGGAACAACCCCCCAAAGAATATTCGATAAACCACCCGTAACGGCGGCCGCCCAAGGACCGACGAGCGCGCCGACCAATACCGTGCCGATACTATCGAGATAGATCGGCAATTTCAAGTAGAACACTAATTGTCCGATGACGATATTGATCGCAATTGCGATCGCAATGAGCGCCAACGTTCTGGTGCTGAACTCTTTCTTGATATTTTCTACCATGTCATTTCTCCTTTTTTGATTTGACGATTACAACACCCATGATCGTTTTTTGTTTCACCTATTTAATCCACATTTTCGTGGCGAGGGAAAAGCGATACGAATCGTTTTGGGAGGAATTTAAGAACGAAATATACGATGAGCGTCGTAATGACTTTATCCACAGGCTCTTTTACTAGAAAATACGAAAGGTCGAATGTGAAGTTTCCAAACACCAGCGCCGCGATCAGCGATGACATAACCGCCGCAAGAATGGCAATGATCAAGCCTGCCGCGATTACTTTCCACCAGCGTTTGAACCAGCCAGCGTTGGCGAGAAATCCGGTAACGAAACCGATCAACAACGGAACGGACCAATATGGCGCATAGCTCGGCGATACGAACCCGAGGATCACGTTGGTCAACAAACCCGTCAACGCTCCAGCCCATGGACCCGCCACAACCGCGACGAACACCGTCCCGATGGAATCAAGATAAAGGGGAAGACTCGTTTTCGATACTGCCAACGCGCTTGCTCCATTGAGGACGATCCCCAGCGCCATCAATAGCCAGGTGATTCCTTTGAAGTCGTGTTTTATTTTTTCAAGCATCGTTTCCTCCGAGAGAATCTTTCCTTGACAATTTCTCCATGCGCTCCAAAAATAATTCAATGAAATCGCGCGGATGCACGCCCAGCGCAACTTTCATGTTCGCAGGCTTTTGATTGTAATTGTAAAAATCGCCGATGGTCTTGCCGAGCGAAACGCCGCCCGAGATGTCCACATCGACGGGCAAGTCTTGATACTCGCACAATTCAGGCGCAAAGGTCAGCGCGAGCGCGAGTGGGTCGTTGATCACGCAACCCTGCACGCCTTGATATTCATCGTGAAATTCCATGTAGAAGCGCGTCGCGTCGGCGATGAAACGCGTCAGGGGCGAATCGAGTCGCAGAAGGCGATCCACATCCCCCTGAGTCAGAACGCATTGATACGTCACATCCAGCGGCACAAGCGTGGTGGGAATCCCGGCGTGATAGACGATGTGCGCGGCGTGCGGGTCGGCATACGTGTTGAATTCCGCCAGCGCGGTGGTGTTGCCCTCATGGCGGATCGCGCCGCCCATGATGATCAACTCTTTGAGCGATTGCGCGATGCGCGGCTCGTGCCGAATTGCCAATGCGACGTTCGTCAGCGGACCGATCGCCACGAGTGTGACTTCGCCCGGCGCGGACATGATTTGCTCGATGAGGAAATCGCATCCATGCCGACGGGTCGGCTGGGTTCGCGGTTCTGACAGCTTTGCGTAGCCCAAGCCTGTGTTGCCGTGCGTCTCGGGCGCGAGCAGGGAGGGTTGCACAAGCGGCAGTTCGCACCCAACCGCAACAGGGATGTGAGTCGCGTTCGCAAGTTCCAAAATTGAAAGCGCGTTTATTGTCGCTTGTTCGAGCGAGCAATTGCCGTGGACGATGCTCAACCCTTCGAGAGAAATTTCAGGCGAAGCCAACGCCAGCAAAATGGCGAGCGAGTCGTCTATGCCGGGGTCGGTGTCGAGGAGGATGCGTTTCATAAAAGAGTACTTGGTGATTGGTAATTTGTACTTCGCCGTAGGGGTACAGCGAAACGAGCGTTAGTCAAAATCATCTCGCAACTCGCTGTGCCCCTACGAAATGGATCTTGCCAGGGCTTCCATACGCTGAAGGAACAGTTCGATGAACTCCTCGCCGCGCACTTGAAGCGCGACTTTCATGTTGGCGGGCTTGCCAGTTTTGCCAAGGAAATCACCGAAAGCATTGCCCATCGAAACTCCGGTGGAATAATCCACGTCCACGTACAACTCTTTGAACGTTAGTAACTCGGGCGCGATGATGGTTGCCAGCGTGAGCGGATCGTGCATGGCGCAACCCTCGCCGCCGTATGATTTGGAATGCGCGAAGCAGGTTTCCACCGCCTGCGTGATGAAACGGGTGATCGGCGATTTGGTCTCGAGCAGGCGGTCGATGTGTGTTTGCTTGAGCAGGCATTTGTGAGTCACGTCCAGCGGGATCAAGGTGATCGGAATCCCTGAATGAAAAACGATATGCGCGGCGTGCGGATCTGCCCAGATGTTGAACTCCGCTTGCGGAGTGACGTTCCCATGTTCGAGTACCGCGCCGCCCATGATGACCAGTTCCTTCACGGCTTTGGCAAACTTCGGTTCCTTGCGGATCGCCATGGCAATGTTCGTCAGCGGACCGATGGGGAAGATGCTCAACTCGCCCGGCTCTGCAAGCACGCGCTGAATCAAATAATCCACCGCGTGTCCTTCGAGCGGTT
This sequence comes from Candidatus Defluviilinea gracilis, assembly GCF_057138825.1. Taxonomy (NCBI): domain Bacteria; kingdom Bacillati; phylum Chloroflexota; class Anaerolineae; order Anaerolineales; family Candidatus Villigracilaceae; genus Candidatus Defluviilinea; species Candidatus Defluviilinea gracilis. Next base: position 19,268 of record NZ_DBNHEF010000081.1, on the reverse strand, counting down.
TGCTTTTCGGCGCGGGGAGTTTTGAGTTGCCAATTCCGCTTTCGCCGTGGACGTGAGCCGAAGCGCGCAGGGGTTGCACGAGAGGCACTGCGCTTCCCGCCGCGACAGGAATATGACTCGCGTTTGCCAGTTCCAGCACAGCGAGCGCGTTGCGCGTGGCGGTTTCGATGGTGACGTTGCCTTGAGTCGTGGTCAGCGCTTCGAGTTGGATCTCAGGCGAGGCGAGCGCGAGCAGGAAGGCGAGGGCATCGTCGATGCCGGGGTCGGTGTCTATGATGATTCGTTTGGGCATATGAATTATTGGTAATTGGTAATTTGTAATTGATGGTTGAGTAAACGAGGTAGACTCGTCGCGTCAAAACCAGAGACTGGAGACTAGAGACTTGTCCTGAGCGAAGCCGAAGAGGTAGAGATTATTTTTTCGACTTCCTCTTTCATCGGCAACGATGGTTGCGCGCCGAATTTTGTGGTTGCTAACGCGCCGCATGCGCAACCAAAACGGACAGCCTCTTCGAGCGATTTGTTTTCCAGCAGGGATGTTGCAAAACCTCCAATGAATGCGTCGCCAGCGGCGGTGGTATCCACTACTTCCACTTTGAACGTGTGTATCTGCTTGCTTGCTTCCGAGTTCACCAACAACGCGCCTTTGCTTCCCAGGGTCACGATCACGTTCCTCGCGCCGCGTCTCAGCAAGTCTCTGGCGGCAGATTCGGCGGAGGGGATGTCTTCGATCTTCTGACTTGTCAACAATGACAATTCCGTTTCGTTGGGGATGATATAGTCGGCGAGGGCGATCAATTCATCGGGCAATTGTTGCGCAGGCGCGGGGTTCAAAATCACGCGGACGTTATTTTCCTTGGCGCGTTGCGCGGCGCGAAGAACAGCAGGGAGGGGGATTTCGAGTTGGAGCAACAGTAATTGGTAATTGGTAAATGGACTATTGTCTACATCGGCGATTGAAACGTTGCCGTTCGCTCCTGCGGATAACACAATGCTGTTCTGTCCATTGGAGTCTACAATGATGATCGCTGTTCCAGTCGAAGAATCATCGCGTTGGACCAGGCTCGAATCCACTCTGTTTTGCTTGAGATTCTCAAGAAGAAAATCACCGAAGTTATCGTTGCCCACGCGCCCCAGTATCGAAACGTTCGCTCCAAGTCTCGCCGCCGCGACGGCTTGATTCGCTCCCTTGCCGCCGGGGATCACGCGCAGGTCTTCGCCGCTGATCGTCTCGCCGGGTTGAGGAAAGCGCGGCGCGCGCGCGACAAGGTCTGCATTGAGCGAGCCGACAACGAGGATTTGATTCATAATCAAATTATACAGTTATTCAAAATAAAAAGAACCATCTCGCGGATGATTCTTTTATGCCCCATAAACTTATTAGGTCATGGGAAGAGTGCCCCCACGGGAATTCGAATCCCGGTTTAAGCCTTGAGAGGGCTTCGTCCTGGGCCACTAGACGATGGGGGCAAAACTTGAATTAAGCGGCGAGATTGTATCATCCCGAATATCAATCGTCAACGAGAAAGGCGCGCACTTCGCCTGGTCCATGCACGCCGATGGTGTGGACGCTTTCGATGTCGCCCGTGGCGGAGGGTCCCGTGATGAAGACTGACGATTTTGTGTTTTTCACAAGATAGATCGCGTCTTCCAATGATGGATAGATGTGCGACGTGCGCAACACCGCAAGATGGATTTCGGGAAGTAGCGACGCGTGCAATGATTTCCCCTCGCCATCCGCTTCAAGCATGGACCCTGTGTCTGCCACGCCGCATTGAGCCTTTGTCACCCCCGCGCGGATTGCGGGATCGGGTTCGCGGGTGAAGGTGATGCCTGCTTGTGTGAGCATGTCTTCATTCAAAACATTTGGCTCAAGTTGAATTCGATTGATGTCCCGTGATTGCAAAAACTGAATAATGGATTGCGTTGGGTCTTCGGTGTGATGGACATGTCCATGCACGGCGGTTAGTTCTTGTGTGAAGCGTTCCATTATGTCACCCTGAGCGGAGCGAAGGGTCTCCTCTTTTTTTAGAAGTTCATTCGCGTACGTGTTTACTTGTCTACTTGTTTCCGTGTTTACCTTTGTCTCGTTCCATCTCTCCCGAAATGATTTCCCCGCAAAACGCGGCAAATCCTTGCTGTAGCCCCAGCCTGTGAACGCGGGCAAACGAATCCATTGCGAGAAAAGCGACAGGAGCGGACTCGTCAGCGCCGCAAATTTTTGGGCGAGGGTAAACAGGCGCGGGCGGCGGGCGAAGCGGCTGTACATCCGAAGAGAGAAAGTGGAGAGTGGAGTTAATCCATGAGGGTTAGACGACTTGAGACTTGAGACTGGAGACTGATCTGCTCTCACGCGCACCAGCAACTTCGGCAGGTCAATGTCCACAGGGCAGGCGTCTTTGCATGCGCCGCATAGCGTGGACGCTTGCGCGAGCGGGACGAATTCGCTTCCGAAGAGTCCCGCCGAGATGACCGAGCCGATGGGTCCCGAGTATGGACTTTTGTATGCGTGCCCGCCGATCTCGCGGAAGACGGGGCAGGCGTTGAGACATGAGCCGCATCGGATGCAATAGAGAGATTCTTTGAGAGGCGAGTTGCGCAGGCGCGAACGTCCGTTATCGAGGAGGATGAAGTGACGTTGTTGATTCGGTAGCGGGCTGTGGACGATCTGCGTGTATGAGGTGAGTTTTTGCCCAGTGGCTGAACGCGGAAGCAGAGACAGCATCAGCGCGAGGTCGTCGAGTGTGCGGACGATGCGTTCCATGCCGACGAGCGCGATGTGGATCGGAGGGAGAGTTGTGACCATGCGTCCGTTGCCCTCGTTGGTGACGAGGCAGATCGCGCCTTCTTCAGAGACTGCGAAGTTCGCGCCTGTGATGCCCACGTCTGCTGTGAGGAACACTTCGCGCAAAACTTTCCGCGCGGTATTGGTCAACGTGGGAATGTCTTCGGTGTAGGGGATGTCGAGCTTTTCGTGAAAGAGTTGACCCACATCCTGCCGTTTCAAATGCAACGCGGGCGTGATAATGTGAGCGGGCTTCTCGCCGCGCAGTTGCACGATGAACTCGCCGAGATCGGTTTCAACGACGCGAATCCCCTCCGCTTCAAGCGCATGGTTGAGGTTGACTTCCTCGGTGACCATGCTCTTCGATTTTGCGACAAGAGCTTTTTTACCACGAAGGTCACGAAGGGGCACTAAGGATTTTTCTTTTTCACTTTGTGTACTTTGTGTCCTTAGTGGTAAAGATTTTACGATTTCCAACACGATCTTCACCGCCTCCGCCGCGTCTTTTGCGCGATGGACGATGACTCCATTCGCTTGCGCGTTGGCTGTGAATTGATCGAGATACGAATCGAGATTCTCGATCACCTCCGCGCGGACGGCGTGGGCGCGTTGACGTCTCTCGCGCCAATCGGGCAAGGTCTCCAGCGCGTTGATCCTGCGCGTCACGCGCCGCTCGGCGTTGAGGTCTAACGCGTTTTGAAGATGCTGGTTCGCAAGCGATGTGCGAATTCTTTGACGGAATTGATCCATGTTGTTTCTTTCGCTGGTGATTGAGGAGGGAATTTGTCGCCCCAGCGTTTTCGTTTTTCCATCATTCCTTCGGCGGTTTCATTGCGCGTTTGCGCGATGATCTGCATTGCCTGTTCGCTTTCGATTCCTCGCCAACGGAGCAACGCGTACGCAACCAATCCCGTCCGATGGACGCCTGCCGAGCAATGAATGAGTATGGCATTGTTATTGTCGAGCAATTGCGCGAGTTTTGGCATGACTTCAATGAGGCGGTCATGCGCTTCGCCTTCTGGAAAATTTCCATTAGGAAGCGGCGCCCAAACCCACTCAATGTTTGCCGCGCGAGCCATGTCGCCGTACCGTTGCGCTCCTTCGCTTTCTTTGAGCAAGGTGATAATGTGCGTGCATCCCATCTGACGCAAAAGCGGAAAATCGATGCGGCGGGGACGATGATACACGGCAAATCTTCCTTTGCCGACGGGGACAAATTTGACGTTTAGCGAATCGGTCATGTTGCGTTCAACACTTCCGCAATATGAACTACTCGTTGATGTTTCTTCTGCCTGTGCAGTCCGCCTGCGATGTGCATTCGGCACCCCGCTTCGAGCAAAACTAAAGTGGGGGATTCGGAGGATTCTAGATTCGAGATTTTCCGTTTGAGTAGTTCTGCGGAAAGTTCAGGATGTTCCACCGAAAAGATTCCGCCGAAGCCGCAACAATCTTCCGCGGCGGGCAACTCGACGATGGTCGCGCCTTTCACGTTGGCGAGCAGGGCGCGCGGTTGGCGGTCTATCATCATTCCGCGTAATGCGTGGCAGGTTGGATGATACGTGAGGACTCCGTCCCGGCGCGCGCCGACATCGGTGACGCCGAGTCTGTCCACGAGGTATTCGGTGAATTCAAAGACGCGATTCGCCAACGTCTGCGCGCGCGGAAGCCAAACAGGGTCAGCGCGGAATAATTCGATGTAGTTATGTTTCATCATGTGGGCACATGAGCCAGAAGGCAGGACGATGTCGCCTGTCGTTTTCTCGAACACTTCGATGGTATGTTGCGCCATCGGACGCGCCTCCGCGTGCAAGCCCGCGCTGAAGGGAGGTTGTCCGCAACAAGTTTGGTCGCGGGCGAAGTCCACGTCAATGCCGAGGCGGCGGAGAATGCTCACCATCGCCTCACCAGTTTGAGGGTAGAAAGAATCAACGAGACACGTCACGAAGAGTTGGATGCGGGGCATTTGTTTATTGTATCCCAATACAAAATGTCGTTGCGAGGAGAGCCGTAGGCTCGACGAAGCAATCTCCTGTTACATTCAAAGTGCCAGGAGATTGCTTCATCATTGCTTCGCAATTCCTCGCAACGACATGCGCATGGTATGATTATTCACTATGACATCATTCAAAACACAACTTCCAAAACCCGTTGACCTGCCGAAACAAATTTCGCGCTTGCATGAACTTTCATACAACCTGTGGTGGACGTGGCATCCCGAAGCGGCGCGGCTGTTTGGGCGGCTCGATTATGAATTGTGGGAGCGGCTTGGACACAACCCGATTCGACTCTTGCGCGAGATCGAGCGCGCGCGATTGAAACAAGCCGTGAACGATAAGGATTATCAAAAATTATACAAAACAGTTTTTGCGGATTTCGATTCGTATTTTTCGGACTCAAAAACGTGGACGCATCAAACGCATCCCGAATTTGATTCGCGTCCCATCGCGTATTTCTCGATGGAGTTCGGTCTGCATGAAACGCTCCCCATCTATTCGGGCGGACTCGGCGTGCTGGCGGGCGATCATTTGAAAGAAGCGAGCGATCTTGGTTTGCCGCTCACTGCGGTCGGCTTCATGTACGCGCAGGGATATTTTTCGCAACGCATCAGCGAAGACGGCTGGCAGGAAGCGTTGAACAACATGCTCGTGTTGGAAGACCTGCCCGTTCTGCCCGTGATGGATAAAGACGGCAAGCGCGTCACGCTTGAAGTAGAACTCACCGATCGAAGCATCGCGTTGCAAATTTGGGAAGCGCGTGTTGGGCGCGTGCCGTTGTATCTGCTCGATTCGAATGTCGAAGATAATTCAGAATTGGATCGCTTGCTCACCGCGCGTTTGTATTGGTCCGATCTGGATCGCCGCGTGATGCAGGAAGTGTTGTTGGGCATCGGCGGCGTGCGCGCGTTGCGGACTCTGGGATACAACCCCGCGGTCTGGCACATGAACGAAGGGCACGCGGCATTCCTGACCTTGGAGCGGGCGCGCGAACTTGTGGCGGGCGGCGCGTCTTTTGAAGACGCCATCGCAAAGACGCGCGGACAAAACGTCTTCACCACGCATACGCCCGTCCCTGCGGGGAACGATGAATTCCCGTTGTGGTTGATCGAAAAATATCTTGGCGGAATCTATTCTCAACTGAATCTCACGCGCGAACAATTCTTCGACATTGCCAAACATCCAAAGGGACACAGCGAAGCCTTCAGCATGGGCATCCTTGCCTTGCGAAATTCAGACGGGCGCAACGCGGTCTCTGAGTTGCATGGCGAGGTCTCGCGCAAGATGTGGAATTTCTTGTGGGCAGATAAAGCGGAGAAGGATGTCCCGATCACCTACGTGACCAACGGGGTCCACACCGCGAATTGGATGGCGCGGCGTTTGACGAATCTTTTCATCAAGCATCTCGGCTCCGATTGGTACGATCATCTCGACCAGCCCGAGTTTTGGTCACAAATCGACGAGATCCCCGACGCGGAGTTGTGGGCGGTCCGCTTGCATCTCAAACGCAAACTTTCTTTTTACTTGCGAGAGCGCGTCCGTGAACGCTGGACGGGCGGAGGATTCCACCCCGTGCAAGTTGTCTCGTCTGGCGTGTTGATCAACCCCTACGCGCTGACGATCGGATTCGCCCGTCGGTTTGCCACGTACAAGCGGGCGAGTCTCGTCATGCGCGACGTGGAGCGGTTGCTGAACATCGTCAACAAGCCGAACATGCCTGTGCAAATTTTGTTCGCTGGCAAAGCGCATCCCGCCGACGAGCCAGGCAAGCAATTGATCCAGCAAGTGTATCGAACCGTGAAAAAAGCGGAGACGGGCGGTCGCATCGTCTTCATCGAAGACTACGACATGAACCTTGCGCGTTACCTCGTCCAAGGCGTGGATGTGTGGATGAACACGCCGCGTCGTCCGCTGGAGGCGAGCGGCACGTCTGGAATGAAAGCCGCTCTCAACGGCGCGTTGAACTTCTCCGTGCTGGATGGTTGGTGGCGTGAAGCGTATAACGGCAAGAACGGCTGGTCCATTGGGCGCGATGAACAGATTGATAACTCCGACGAGCAGGATGCCGAAGACGCCGAGAGTTTGTACAGCACGCTCGAGAACGAGATCATCCCGCTGTATTACGACCGCGACCCGAAAGAAATTTCCCACGAATGGATCGCGCGCGTGAAAGATAATTTGAAGACGAACATCCCCCAATTCTCCACGCGCCGCATGGTCAAACAATATGTGGAGAATTTATACGTGAAGGCGTTGAAATAGATTTTAAACACAAAGGGCACGAAGAACACAAAGTTATGTTGAGTGATGATCGTGGTATTGGCTTTCGACTCAACTCCCGAAAATGCGTGAAAGAAAGTCTACGGAAATTCACTGTGTTGCGCCACGAAACCAAAACCTTAGTGACCTTAGTGTCCTTCGTGGTAAAAAGAATTTAATGGAGCAACTATGATTCCTGAAATCACCACCACCGACCTCGCCGCGAAACTCAACTCCGATGAGCAATTCATTCTCCTCGACGTGCGCGAACTCGAAGAGTTGACCTACGCCAAATTGACTGACAGCAGGCTGGAGGTCGCGCCGATGAGCCGACTGGCAGAGGAGGGATTGAACGCGTTGTCCGAATCCGCAAGATCACAAGACGTGACGATTTACGTCATGTGTCATCACGGCAACCGCAGTGGGCAGGTCACCGCGTGGCTGTCTCAACAAGGTTGGAAAAATGTCTTCAACGTATCAGGCGGGATTGACGATTACGCGCGGAGGGTGGATTCGTCGGTGGGGCGGTATTGAAATTGTAGGGGCGAGGTACTCTCGCCCCTTTTGATTGATAAAAATATTGGGCGGGGAAACCCCGCCCTACGTGTTACTTCCCAAACACAAACTCTCCGTTCTTATAAAACAACTCCCCATCCACTGTAATTTCAGAATCGGTTCGCAAATCGCAGATCATGTCCCAATGGATCGCGGACTTGTTCTTCGATCCCGTTTCGGGGTAGCCCGCGCCGAGCGCCATGTGGAAGGTGCCGCCGATCTTTTCGTCGAACAAAATATTGCCCGTGAATTTGTTGATGTCGAAATTCGTGCCGATGGCAAACTCGCCGACGTGACGCGAGCCCTCATCCGACTCGAGCATCTTGATGAGATACGCTTCGTTCTTCTCCGCCGTCGCGCGTTGGACTCGTCCGCGATTGAACGTGAGTTCCGCGCCTTCGACAGCCACGCCGCCGTAAATGGCGGGGTAGGTGTATTTGACCCAGCCATTCAATGAGTCTTCAACGGGTCCCGTGTAAATTTCACCGTCGGGCATGTTGTATCTGCCAGTCGAATTCATAAACGTGCGACCTTTGATTGAGAGAGTTAAATCCACGTTCGGACCGCGCAAAGTGACGACATCCTTCCCCGCGAGGAAGTCAATCGCTTTTTGTTGTCCTGCCGCTGTGCTGTTCCAGTACGCGATTGGGTCATCTTCGTGCGCGTGAACTGCCCCAAAAACAAAATCCTCGTAGTCTTTCAAACTCATGCCCGCGTCTTGCGCGTACGCGTCGGTGGGGTAGAGGGTGGTGACCCATTTGAACTTGCCCTCGCCGCCGCGCCTCATCTGCGCTTCTGTGATTCCGCTGATGGCTTTGCCGCGTCGCTGCGCTTTGACGGGGTCAAGGTTCGTCGTGCCGCGCGTGTTCGTCGAAGAGTGGATGCGGATGCGGCTCTCGAATTCGTCGTACGCCAGTTTGTAAAACGTTGGAACGAAATCGAGTTGCGAGTCGTTGGCGTACGTGAGATAAAACTCGTCCTGGCTGAACGGCATCATCCCAGGCAGGGAAACCATCGGGTGCGGATGACCGCCCTTCTCCATGATCTGGATGAACAATTCGCGCACAAGCGGCTCGGCGGCGGTCGTCGCTTCGATCAGCACGCGGTCGCCAGGCACAATGCGCGCGGAATGTTCCACCAAAACTTTAGCAAATTTTTGAACTCGTGAATCAGCCACGGCAATTCTCCTGTTTTATGTCATCAGGCATGTCACCCTGAGCGTCAGCGAAGGGTCTCTATGATGGCGAAAGAGATTCTTCGCTCCGCTCAGAACGACATTCTGTACGTTAAGTTACGCAAATTATAACACTCGCTCATAGGGTATACTTTCCATCGCAACGAATCACCAATCTCTAATCCTCCAATTCTCTGATCTTCATGAAACAACTCCTCCAAAACATCAAAACAGGCAAAGCCTCCATCGAAGACGTGCCGATGCCGACTCCGCGCGAGGGGCAGGCGCTCGTCCAAGTGGCAACCAGCCTCGTGTCCGCGGGAACCGAGCGCATGGTCGTCGAGTTTGCCGAAAAGAGTCTCGTCGGCAAGGCGCGCTCGCGTCCCGATCTCGTCAAACAAGTCCTCGACAAAGCGCGGCGCGAAGGCGTGGTCAACACGATGCAAGCCGCGTTCAATCGCCTCGACCAGCCGATGGCGCTCGGCTATTCGTCCGCTGGCACGATCATCGCACTCGGCAAAAGCATGACGGGCTTCAAAGTGGGTCAGCGCGTGGCGTGCGCGGGCGGCGGATACGCTGTCCATGCCGAATACAATGTTGTGCCGCGCAATCTCTTAACGCCTCTTCCAAAAAATGTTGATTTTGAATCTGCCGCGTTCACCACGCTCGGCGCGATCGCCCTGCACGGATTTCGCCTCGCGGAGCCGCAACTCGGCGAGAACGTCGCGGTGATCGGTTTGGGTCTGCTGGGATTATTGACGATTCAAATCGCATCCGCCGCTGGATGTAACGTCTTGGGCATTGACCTCGACCCCAAGCGGATAGCCCTCGCTTCTTCTCTCGGACTTGATGCTGTCTCGCGCCAACGAGCGGAATCTACCTCCCAGCTTTTTACCGCCAACCGCGGCTTCGATGTGGTTCTCATCTGCGCCGACACTCCTTCAAATGATCCCGTTGAACTTGCAGGTATCATCGCTCGTGACCGTGCGCGCGTCGTTGCAACAGGCGCGGTTGGTTTGACTCTCCCTAGAAAAATTTACTACGAAAAAGAACTCTCCTTTATCAACTCGCGTTCGTACGGACCAGGTCGTTACGATTCCAATTACGAAGAGAATGGACAAGACTATCCCCTCGGCTACATCCGCTGGACGGAGGGTCGCAACTTTGAAGCAGTCGTTGACTTGATGCAAAGTGGAAAGTTGAAAGTGAAACCGCTTATTTCTCATCGGTTTCCAATTGAAAAGGCAACGCAAGCCTATGATGTGATTACGGGAAAGAAGAAAGATACGTTTTTAGGTGTTCTGCTTACGTATCCAGCAGGAAAGACGAAAGAAGAAAGAAAAGTAGTCTTCCCCTCAATCGTAAATCGTAAATCTGAAATCGTAAATCTGGGTGTCTTAGGCGCTGGTCTCTTCGCCAACTCAGTTCTACTTCCCTCCATCAAAAAAGTGGACGGCATTCAACTCGTAGGCATCGCCTCCTCAGGCGGACTCCACGCGCAACACGCGGGCAAAAAGTTTGGCTTCAAATACGCCACTTCGAGTGACGATGAAATCATCAACGATCCAAACATCAACACTATCGCCATCCTCACGCGCCATGATTCACATGCAGAATTAGTCGTCAAAGCCTTGAAAGCAGGCAAGCATGTCTTCGTCGAAAAACCACTGGCGATAAATAGTGAACAGTTATCTGTGATAAGTAAGCAGTTGGCGAAAACTGATAACTGTTTACTGCTCACTGGTTTCAACCGAAGATTTGCCCCTCTTGCAGAAAGTCTCAAGTCTCAAGTCTCAGGTCTCAGGTCGCCCCTCCACGCCCACTACCGCATCAACGCAGGCTACCTCCCTCCCAATCACTGGACTCAAGACCCCAACATCGGCGGCGGACGAATCGTCGGCGAAGCCTGTCACTTCATTGACTTCATTACCTTCCTCGTTGGCGCGGCTCCCGTCTCTGTGACAGCACACGCCTTGTCCAATGAAGGCAAGTACAGCGAAGATAACGTCTCGATGACGTTCACCTTCCCCGATGGCTCCATTGGCGTCGTAGATTATCTTGCCAACGGCGACAAATCCTTCCCGAAAGAGCGCATGGAAGTTTTTTGCAGCGGCATGGTCGCGGTGTTGGATGATTTTGTGTCGTTGCAAATTACTCGAGAAGGAAAGATGAAAGAGGAAAGAGGGGCGCAAGATAAAGGCTGGGTGAATGAGTGGAGAGCGTTCGTGAAAGCGATTCAAGAGGGAGGCGAACCGCCGATCCCGTATGAACAATTGATCGACGTGACCAAGTCCACATTTGCGGTGGTGGAGTCGTTGCGGACGATGCAAACCATCAAGTTCTAAATGAATCCTGTGTGTAGCGGACGTTCTCTAACGTCCGCTCCTACGAGAGTGAAAATCTCAGCCCCTGCAAGAATCCTGATAACAGACAAATGAGGAGAAATCATCCATGACCATCACACCGTGGAAAGTGCTGGGATCGCGGCACATCCATCCGCGTTTTCGAATTGACGATTGCGAACTCCCTAATGGAAATCATCTAGATGCCATTATCTTTGAGTTCCGTTCGTGGGGAAATGTTCTGGCGGTTACGAAAGATAATCAAGGGGTGTTGATTCGACAGTACCGTCACGGTGTGCGGGATGTGATGTGGGAAATCCCTGGCGGGGTGGTGGATGATGATGAGGATCCGATGGAAGGCGTGATGCGGGAATTGCTTGAGGAGACGGGCTACACGTCATCCAATGTAATTCCACTTGGGAAGTTTCTTCCCAACCCCGCCTTGCAGACCAATTCGATGTTCTGTTATCTAGCCCTGGATGCCGAGAGGGTGGCTGACCAGCACCTCGACGGCGCGGAGGAGATCGAAATCCATCTCGTGCCGCTGGATGACATCCTGCCGATGATCCAAAACGGACAGATCGTCCACGCGCTCCAAGTCGCCGCGTTGTATCGAGCGTTTGATTATCTCAAGCAGAATAAATAATCAGTATTTTACGGAAGTTCAGGCGGACAGTTTGATCGGCTTTGCAAATCGTGTCGCCTGTCTTGACGCAGTTGCATGCGTCAAGAACCTGTAAGCGGAGACCCCGAAGGGGTCAAATGATTATAGAAATGATGGATGTTCGTGTCTAACCCTGAAGGGGTGTCAGATGTAACAAAAATAGGCCATCTGTCGCCACGGCGCCACGCGACGCCTTCGGGATTGCCATGCGTGTTAGACAAATAATTTATTTTGTTGGTCGGTCGCCATGGTCGAAGTTAACAAGGTTGCGCTAGTTAAATTCTGTCGCGTCTCAGAGCAAATCCTGGTGTATAATTTTGGTGCAAACGAACAGTGCAAAGGATTGACACCATGCGAGCCGTAAAAGAACGAATGAATTTGTACATCACCAAATCCCTGATGGACGACTTGCGGAAAGCCGTCCCTGCCCGCGAGCGCACGCGCTTCGTGGAGGATATTTTGGCGCGCGAGTTGCGGCGTTATAAACTGAAAGATGCGCTCAAAAAGTCGTTCGGCGCGTGGAAGGATGAAGATCACCCTGACATGTTGACTGGCGAAGATATTGATCGCTGGATCGAGGAAGGACGGAAAGGCTTGCATCGTGACTTCTCCAAAGAGTGGGACCGCAAACCCACCAAGAAAAAGAAGCGATGACCGATTTTCTTCTCGATACCAATATTCTGATTCGTTATCTTCGTAAATCGCAAGGATACGACACCTTGCTTTCCACTTTGTCAGATAGTGATTGGTTGTGTATATCCGTTATCACGCGATTTGAAATCCTACGCGGATTGCGCGAGCATGAAAGGGAGGATACGTTTAGCCTGCTGAACTCACTGGAATCGTTGATCGTAAACTCTGAAATTGCGGATTCGGCGGGGGAACTTGTTCGTTCCTATCGCGCGAGAGGGATTACCCTCAGTGAAGCAGATTCGCTCATTGCGGCAACCGCGCTTCATCATCAACTTTCATTGGTCACGACCAATTCCAAACATTTTCCCATGAGCGATTTGGTCGTGTATCAGGTAGATGATCTTGGAAAAATGGCGTTGCGGGAATCGTAGACTTCATGCGAACCCGCGCGGGCATCGTTCTCATCGAAGATAACAAAGTCGCGCTGATCGAACGTCACCGCGCGGGGTTGGATTATTTCGTCTTCCCTGGCGGGGGCGTGGACGAGGGCGAGACGCCTGAGCAGGCGGCTGTCCGCGAGGCGATGGAGGAGTTGGGGGTTGAGGTTGCGATCAAGCAAAAAGTGGTGGAGATTCAAATCGAAACAAGCAGGCAGGTTTATTTTTTGGTGGAGCGCGTCGCTGGCGAGTTTGGGACGGGGACAGGCGAGGAGTTCACAGACTCGGACCCGAGAGATCCGTCGGAGGGGATTTATGTTCCAGTTTGGATGCCGATTGAGGAATTGTCACAGCGCCAGAAGATTTATCCCACAGCATTGGCACAATTGGTTTTGTACTCTGAAACGAACGGTTGGGGAAATGAAGCAGTCGTGATTAGCGAAAAGACAACTTGACCATGTCATTCTGAGGAGCGGAGCGACGAAGAATCTCTGACACGATACGCGGAGACCCTTCGTCGCAAACAACGCTCCTCAGGGTGACATGTAACAATTGGGGAACAAAACAATTTCTCCCTCGTCAACAATTTAACGCCGTAAGAAAAATCTATTCACTCGGAGGAAGAAATGAAATCTCGCTCTGTTCTATTCACGTTGCTTGTTGTTGGATTGATTGTGCTCGCCGCGTGTGCGCCTGCCGCTCCTGCCGCGACGGAGGCTCCTGCTACCGAAGCGCCAGCCGCCACCGAAGCGCCCGCGTTCGCGTACGACGAGGCTGTCGCTCAAGATGCGGCAAAGGTTGGGGAGGGCGAACCAGCCGTCCCTGGGGTTGAAGCGTTGCCGCTTCCAACGAATGCCGCGTATGAGATCGCGAATCCATCTGGCGATCTCACGGTGCTGGAACGATCCAATCGGATGATCGTCAAGAATGCGAATATCCGCTTGATGGTGGAGGATACCAACGTTGCGATTGACCGCGCCCTGCAAGTGGTGGGCGACGCGGGCGGATACATCGTCAGTTCGCAGGTGTGGTATCAGGATTATTATGGCAACAGTTTGAAGTACGCGTCGGTGACGATCGGCGTGCCTGTGGTGGAGTTCGAAAATGTGATGCGCCGCCTGCGCGGACTCGCGGTGGATGTGTTGGACGAAAGCGCGACGGGCGAAGATGTGACCGACCAGTATGTTGACCTGCAATCGCAGTTGACGAATCTCGAAGCGACGCGCGCCCGCATCCAGGAATTTTTGAAGGATGCGAAGACGGTGGACGAGGCGTTGCGCGTCAATCAGGAATTGGCGAACATCGAGGCGCAGATCGAACAGATCAAGGGACGCATGAACTATCTCAACGACCGCTCGGCGTACTCGACGATCACTGTCAACTTTGAGCCTGAGTTTCCGATCCTGACGCCGACTCCCACTTCGACTCCGAAGCCGACCGCGACGCCGATCCCGTGGCAACCTGCGGATACGTTCAATGATGCCAAAGGCACGGTGACGGTTGTGTATCAGGGAATCGCAAACTTCCTCATCTGGCTGGTCGTGGTGATCCTGCCGATTGTGTTACCGCCTGCGTTGATTTTGTGGGCGATGTGGAAGTTGTTGACGAGGAAGGCGAAGGGCAGTGAGAAGTGATCGGTGAGCAGTGGGGAGTAATTGGTAAGTGGAGATTGGAGACTAGAGATTAGAGACTGTTGAATTGAGACAGGGACGGCGAGGGAGGCGCTGTCTCTGTTTTGCATGTTTTCATTTCTGTCCCAAAGGGGCAGCTTCGATGTTGAATTCGTAATAGGCTGTCTCGCCGCCAAAAGGACCGATATAGATGCTTGGTTTGCCGATTTGCCCTAAATACAACTCGCGCGATCCAATCGATAGATCAAGCCAGCCCTCGGCGTAGAGAAAGCGGCTGGAATCAACCCACTGTATCTGTGTCGCGGGCGTATTGGTGTTGTCAAGTAAGGGGATGGCTTCGCCGCATACACTTCCTAGGAACGGACGAAAAACATTCCATTGTTCATAAACGAAGTGATATGAGTCTGGATGCCAATGCAGAAAATCAACATTCGACATGGCGGTATAAATTGTATCTTTTGTGCCATCGAATGTTGCCAGATGCAACTGGAAATCATTGCTCATGAGTTGGACGCGCTTTTTGTATACAATGTAGTCCCGATTTGGTGAAAGATAAATCCAATAATACGGTGTTGAGAAAGTGTGTAACTCCTGAGCAGATGAACCATCCAATGGAATGTGCCAGGTAGTGGTAGTAGATTCGGCAGAATATAAGTCTCCATTGAATGTAATCGCCAGCAGGGATTGAGAATCAGTTGCCCACTCAATGCGTGGGTAAATTACCCCACCACCTTCGAGAGAAAGTGCGGTCTTGAATTGAAAAACATTCGTTCGTAGATTCGTTCCATCGGCATTCATAAGATCAACCGACGAGTCGTTGATAACGGCGATCTGGCTACCGTCTGGAGAGGGCATAGCATTCCGTGTTTCCACGAGTTCTGGCGGGGGAGACCATGCAGATATTTCTCCTGTATCAACATCTATTTGCCAATAGCCTCCCGATTCACAGCAACCGCCAATAGCTTGATAACCACGGCTGATTTCGAAACCTAACTTGTGCGTTTCATCAATCCATTCCAAGTAAATAACTTCATCTAGGTAAGGATGTTCAGTAGTAGATGGTTCGCCTGCCAATGTATGTAGTTGGTCTTCGGAAATCAGGGGTTGAAGATTCGTGCCATCACGATGGATACCCCACAGTTCGATCTGTCTATATTGTATTCCGCGTGTAAACGCAATCACTTTCCCGTCTGGAGAGAAACTAAAGGATTGAGCGTCGCGCGTATCGCTTATTTGTTGGGCAACTCCGATCTTCTCTTCCCAAACCCATAGATTCCCGTCGCTGATGAGGCGCACCTCCAACGGCGTTTGGCGCGACGGCAACACGCGCGGCTTCGCATCTTCACTCAGACAAACGATGGGTGTAACGGTAGGTGATGGGGAAATCGTTGTGGGAGTCTCTGTTGGAGCAGAGGATGTCGGGGTCTTGGCAACAAGGGGTGTTGCCTCGGGCTGGAAAGGTGAGGCGGTGCATGAAACTGAACCCAAAATCAATAAGACAAGAATCGACTTTGTGAGTCTTATTTCAGTTTTCATTTCTTTCAAAAAGAATAGCACACTTATCACCTGAATACAATCGCTACTACCACCCCAAACACCCCACACGCAAAATTGACCCAATCATTAGACAGCCACTTCCAGCCGCGGAGGTGAATTGTCTCCGTGCCGCAGGTGTGGAGAGGGTGTTTCTCGGTTTCCTTGTTATCTTTCGGGCAGAAATACATCGCTTGGACCGTCGCGCCGAGAAACGAGTCGAAGAGGGAGCCAGCCAGCCCTGCGAGGGTGATCGGTATGAAGAGTGACCAGTGATCAGTGATCAGTGAATCAGTGGGGACAAGCAGTGACGCGAGTGCGGCGATCAGCGCGGAACCTGCCAGGGAGGCGAGGGTGCCGACGAGGGAGACTCCGCCCGAGGTCCCTTTTTCGACGCGCTTGCGGATGTCCGTGATCATGCGCGGAGGGGAAGGGTTCAAGACGCCGAGTTCCGTCGCCCACGTGTCCGCGTTGACGGCGGCGAGCGAGGCGGCGAATCCGATCCAGCCGATGTTTGAGTCGGGATAAAAATAATGGAACAACACGAACGCCGCCGCCAGCCCGCCGTTGCCGAACACCTGACCCGCGTCGCGCTGGTTGCCTTTGGAATATTTTTCGTTCAATCCCTGCTTGCGTTTTTTGAAGGCGCGGCTCAACGCGGACGATGTGAAAAAGAATGTCAGCAATAACACCGCCCACGGAATCCCTCCCAGCCCGAAGATGATCGTGCCTAAGATGATCGCCGCGAATGCGCCGCTTTTGCTGAGCGAGTGCGCGCGATACGCGAGCGAGGCGATGAGGATTGCGAGGAGGAAGCCGTAGAGGGGGAGCATGGGTTGAAAGTTGAAAGTCGAAGGTCAAAGGTCGCGTAAATGACTTTCGACCTTTGACCTTCAACCTGTGACCGATTTACACAGGCGTCGTCACCAAAAACAACACCGCCATTAAAAACAACAACGCGCTGACCGCGCTCGAGATCCACAGGATCACCGCCAGCGGGCGCGTTTTGTCCCAACGATAATAATACAGCCCCGCGATCACTCCGCCGATGAACAGCAACATGCTGAGAAGCGGAAGCAGGATGAGACGACTCGACGCGGTTGGATCGTTGGGCGCGCCGAACGCGTCGAACCCAAAGGGAATTTGACTCAGCGACGGGATCAGAATCCCAACCCAGACGATCAAGCCGATGTTGAGGATGAGTCCGCTGACCCAGAGAAAGCGAGCGATGGGAGTCTGCCATGCTTGAGTCACGATGAACGATGGATACACTGACACAGGCGCGGCAGGAGAGATGCTTCCCATCTCGGTGGCGCGCGCAAACGTGCGGACGAGCAACGCCGCGTCGTTTGGCGAAATAGCGAACACGCGCTTCGATGTCGCGATGAGGATGATGTTTCGCGTGTTGGAGGCGATGAACTCGACCAATCCCAAATCGGGATGGCGACGCGTTCCCAGCACCGCGCCAGGCAAACGGAAGCGCGGCAGGATCAACGGATGAGTCAGATCGGTTGCGGGTCGCACCCATTCGATGTCAGTGAGCGGAACGTCTTCCACTCGCAAGCCCCACAACATGGCGAGACTGTCGCGGTCAATGTAATAGTCCGCTTTGTAGAGCGAGTAGGCGCGATACCCAAAGAACGGAATCGGCGCGAAGGCGATCAACCCCACGAGAAGAAAGTTGACGAACGTCGGTCCCACCGCCGCACGCGTGAGATTCCAAAATCCCCACGCCGACGCGCCAGCCAGCGCAAGGATGATGAGCGCGTGCACAATCAAGCCGAGTCGCTTGGCGGGAGGGAAATGTCCGATCTTGAGGTTGTTCATATTCCAAATCTTTTGGACGCTGATGAACGCAGAAAACGCAGATTTTCTCTTTTTGAATCAGCGTGAGTCAGCGTTTATCTGCGTCCCAGCCTTTTTTCGATGGAGCCTACGATTTCAAAACCGTTTTATCTTTTCAACAATTTCATCAACTTTCACAAGTTGATTCTCTTTTTCTTTACGCGATTTCAATTCTACCATTCCCTCTTTCAATCCCTTTTCTCCCATCGTCACGCGGATGGGACAGCCGATCAAGTCCGCGTCGTTGAATTTGACTCCTACGCGTTCGTCGCGGTCATCGAACAAAACCGAAACGCCCGCATCCTGCAACGAGTTGTAAATCTCTTCGGCTTTGGCGCGGGTATCCAACTCCTTGCCGCCGATGTGCATGAGATACACGTCAAACGGCGCGGCGGGATGGGGGAGAGTCAAACCTTTGTCGTCGTGGTGGGTTTCAGCGAGGGCAAGCAAAACATTTTCAAACTTATCGTTCAATTGAATCGCCCTCAAAAACGAAAGCGGATTTCCGCAATTGACGCACGCGTCTCCGTCTTGTGCCTGAACCAAATCCGCGACGATTTCTGCGGAATAGTCGCGCCCATAATTTGTATTTTTCAGATGAAAACCCGCCTCATTCGCCCCTGCAACCAGATTCGGACTCTGTGGAATCAAATCGTCCACGACGATCACCGCGTCCCTCAACCCTATTGCTGACGCGTACCCCGCAACCGCTCCCACGCTGACAATTTCCTCTGCCCTCGCCGCGCGGATATCGCCCACCTGCGCTTTCAACTTCGCCTCGCTCAATTGCATGTCCCCGCGCACGGCGACGAAGATGAACTTTCCATCACTGACGCGGGTGTACATCAATGCTTTGGCTGTCTGTTCTTTTTGAATCCCCAGAAAATTTGCAAGGGATTCGATGGTGTTGCAATCGGGCGTTGAAACTTTTTCAATTGGCGCAGGCTGTTCGGTTGGTGATGGAATTTTCTTGAATCGCGCGAACTCGATTCGCTCTGCGTATTTGCATGATGAACAATGAGCAACTTCAATGTCGCCCGACGCAATGGGAAAGAAAGTTTCGTTTTGGTTGCCAATGGTGGATAAAGAAAGATGAAAGAGGAAAGATGAGTCGTCTGATAGGCTGCGAAGATGATTCACAACATATTCGCCCAACATCGTCAACACATTCTCGCGCGTCAAATATCCTGCACGGACGAGGAACGAGAATCCCTCCGTCCGCGCGTTGTTGGGCGCTTCGCGTTGAGTTTGGATTTGTAAGTCGCGGTATTTCATAGCCCACCTTTAGCTATGTCATTCTGAATACTATGAAGCCGTCAAGGTTTTTTGAAAAACCAGGGGATTGACAGCAACATAGTTGGGAAGGTAGGGTTGTTGCGAGCGGACGACAGCACAAGCAATCTTGAGGATCTTGTT